>CAMBGO010000020.1 GCA_945866165.1 Chitinophaga pinensis
AGAAAGTGCAGATGCAAGTGAAAAAGACAAGGCAGCAAATGCAATACTGTTATTAATTAAAAAAACAACTCCAAAAAAAACACTTGGAATCAATGCCAAGGTGCCAGCAAGTCCATCAACCCCATCAATAAGATTATATGCATTGATGATCAGCAAAAAAGTTAAGTAGGTAAAAATATGAGACCCGATATTATTCATTTCATTGATTCCCAGAAATCCATACATGGAAGTTATATGAAATTGACCTTGCTCTACAATAATGATGATTGCTATTAATTGGCCAATGAATTTTTTTAAAGGAGTGAGAAATAGAATATCATCATAGAGGCCAAGTAAAAAAACGACCATACACGAAGCAAGAAGATACTGCAACCAATGTGAGTCGTTTGATGGGACTATAATTGTCATTGAAAAAATGATAGCCAAAAAAATACCAACGCCACCAAAAAAAGAGACTGGATAAGAATGAGACTTTAAAGAAGTTGGAAAATCAAAAAGATTTTTTGCATACGAATACTTAATTAATATAGGGAGCGTTAAGACTGTAACGACTAGAGAAATAACAGCAGCAAAAAATACCAAATTCATACTATATTTTTAAGTCAGTCAAGATGTTTTATTATATGAACTATTAAACTTCGTTGTATCAAATTTAAACTTTCCAAAATGGAATTCTACTAGTTTAAAAAAATGAATGCCTAAATGTTTTTAAAAAAACGAAATTGATCGGTTCATTCGCTACTTAATCAAATTGAACCTTAAAGGATGTATGGATTTTAAAAAAAAAAACAGCATCTAAAAAAATTAAAAAACCGCTTTTGCTGATACAAAGTTAATGACTAATTCCAAAAAAAACTACCCATTTTTGATTCTCATTTAAAAAACGTAATTAAAGTAAAGTTAATTAGGTATTTATGCTTATAGATTATTCAAATCGTTTAATTTTATACTAAATATATATCCGCATGAATTCACTTGTTGACACAGCCACCCAAATAAGAAGAGATATTGTTAGAATGGTTCATGGTGTTCAGAGTGGCCACCCCGGAGGCTCATTGGGATGTACAGACTTCCTTACTGCGTTATATTTTAAAATAATGAAACATGATCCCGCATTCAATATGAATGCTGTTGATGAGGATATTTTTATATTATCCAATGGCCACATCTCGCCTGTTTTTTATGCTTGCCTGGCACGTTCTGGATATTTCCCAATTAGCGAACTGGACTCATTTCGTAAACTTGGGACCAGGCTTCAAGGTCATCCAACAACACATGAACACCTACCTGGGGTAAGAATTGCATCAGGATCGTTGGGACAAGGCTTAAGCGTTGCCATTGGAGCGGCACTATCAAAAAAATTAAATAATGATTCTCGTACTGTCTATTCCCTGCATGGTGATGGAGAAATTCAAGAAGGTCAGATTTGGGAAGCCGTGATGTTTGCTGCACACAATAAAGTAGACAACTTGATTGCTACAATAGATTGGAACGGACAACAAATTGATGGACCAACAGATAAGGTGCTTAGCCTTGGAAATATCAGTGAAAAATTTCAAGTGTTTGGCTGGCATGTAATTGATATGCAAGGAAACGACATGGATGATGTTGTTGCAAAACTTGAAGAAGCAAAAAAACAAACTGGAAAAGGAAAGCCAATTGCTATAATGATGCATACCGTAATGGGCAAGGGAATAGATTTCATGGAAAACGACCATGGATGGCATGGTATAGCTCCCAACGATGAACAACTGGCCAAAGCCTTGGCACAATTAAAAGAAACCTTGGGCGATTACTAAGTTTAATTGTGCAGATTCATCTGTTGTTTGGCAGCCCTGGCAGCCGGAAACCAAGAGGCAACTATTCCAATTACGAATACCGTTGCAGATACTAGTATGAAATCACCTAATACAAGTTTCACTGGATAATAATCAATCAAAAAAGTTGCCCCTTGAAGTGGCACCAACTTATAATTAACTTGAAGCCAGTAAAGCAACAAGGATAGAATAATTCCAGCCGCATTACCAATAATTGCAAGCAGTAAACCCTCGCTTAGAAATATTTTTCTGATCACGCTACGATCTGCTCCCATGGCCATTAAGATTTGTATATCCTTTTGCTTTTCCAATACCAGCATGCTCAATGAGCCAATCATGTTGAATGCAGCAACAATTAGAATAAGCGAAAAAATTGCATAAATAGCAAACTTTTCAAGTTGAATGGTATTGTACAAGGTTCTGTTTTGCTCATAGCGGTTTTCAACAAGATATTCTTTCCCGAGCATCATAGAAATCACTGCTTTTATTTTATCTGCATTCTTTTCATCGTGAACTGAAAGTTCTGCATAACTGAATTCATTGGGCTGGTAATTCATATTGGCTTTTAAAAAGCCCAAATCAGTAAACACGAATTTATTGTCAAATTCACTCTGAATGGCAAAGCTACCAGTTGGATTAGCGAGGGCCATGCCAAGGGCATCAGAAGGATTAGAAGTTACTGCAACACCTTTTTTGGGGAAGTAAATTGAAACTGGTAATAACGACCTATCAGCCATCAAGCCCAGTGCTTGCTCAACACCGGCACCAAGCACAAGTCCTGGCTGATCTGCATTCCCGGTATTGAAATTCCCTCTATACATTTTTTCTGCAACACCAGTAACCTGTAAATAATTAGTATCAATGCCCTTTATACTTACCACCGCTTGGGATACATCATGCTGAAGCAATGCCTTTTCCTCAATGCTTGTTGAAATAAACGAGACTCCTTTAACAGATGAAATTTGTGATAGTTGTGAGGGCGTAAGTGTAAGCACCTTTCCTCTAACAGGACTGATTTTTAAATCTGCATAGTAAGAACCATAGAGCGACTTTACCAGCGACTCAAATCCATTGAATGCACTTAAAATAATAATAAGTGAAGCGGAACCTACAATGATTGCTGTGACACTAATCCATGAAATGATGTTGATGGCATTAGTAGATTTTTTTGCCTTAACATATCGCCATGAAAACCCAAGAATTGTTGATGCTCTCATTTGTCTTTCTCTTCATTGATTTTTTTGAAAAGCTCCTCCATTTTGAAAACATAGTCGAGTGTATCATCAAGAAAAAACCTCAACACAGGCATTCTACGTAATTGCTGCTTCACCCTTAGTCCGAGCAGTCTTTTTATTTCACCGGTACGGCCTTCGATTTTGCCAATCAATGCCTTGGCATCAGCAACTTGAAACATACTAAGGTAAATTCTTGCCTCTAAGAGGTCCGGCGTCAGCTTTACCTTGGAAATAGATACCATCCCTCCGTCAGCCATATTCAATCCCATTCGTAAAAAGATATCATTCATCTCCTCCTGAATTACACTTGCCACTTGTTTTTGCCTTTTACTTTCTTCCATAATGTTTAAGCTTGATGGGTGTAAAAATAGTTACTTTTGATCCTATTATATAAAAAACGTGACTGTTACCAAATGAAGAGCCTGCGTATCATTTTTTCATACATAAAGAAATACCCCAAGATGGTGGTTGGGTATTTCAGTCTAAACATCATTTCTGCATTTTTCTCGCTGATCTCCCTGGCAATGCTAACACCATTTCTGACCCTCATTTTCGGGTTGCAGGACCAGGGTGGTTTCAAATCATCCAGCTTCAATCTCGGATTCCTAACCAATACACTTTATGCATCACTTGAAAGCATGACCCAAACCACTGAAGGCAAGATAACTGCCTTGGGTATCATTTGCAGCATTGTTGTGGGCTCTATTTTATTGAAAAATCTTTTCTTGTACTTTTCACTATACCTGCTTACTCCCATTCGCAATAATATCATCAATGATATGCGAACCAATATGTTCAAGAAGATACTTGAGCTACCAATTGGTTTTTTCAATGAACAGCGCAAAGGTGATATCATGAGTAAGCTCACCAACGACCTTCAAGACATTGAATTTTCAACCATTAGCTTCCTGGAAAGTTTTTTCAGGGAACCAATATTAATTGCGCTTTACCTTTTTGGCATGATAAGTTACAGTCCACAGCTTTCAATTTTCCTGTTGTTATTCCTTCCCATAGCTGGATTGGTTATTGGAAGGGTGGGAAGGTCACTCAAAAAAGTTTCAACAGGTGTACAAGTGAAGCTAGGGGAAATTCTGAGCACCATAGAAGAAACAATTGGTGGGATAAGGGTTGTAAAAGCATTCAATGCTGAGCCGCAACAGCTGAATCGTTTTAACAAAGAGAACGAGGATTTACTTGAAATAAAAAATAAGGCTATAAGGAAAAGAGACTTGGCCTCTCCGGTATCAGAGACCATGGGCATTTTGGCGGTTTGTTGTGTACTCTATTATGGTGGAAGCCTGGTATTGCAAAAGAATTTTTCACTTAGTGGACCAGCGTTTCTAACTTTCATTGCCATCTTCACGCAGATCATCAATCCTTTAAAGGCATTCAGTACGGCTTCCTACAACATAAGAAGAGGAGCTGCCAGCATTGAACGAATACAGAACTTGATCATGGAAGAGCAAACAATCAAGGAAGATGCTAATCCAATCAAGATCAGTGTATTCAATGATTCTATTGAACTTCGCAATGTTGAATTTTCCTACCCCGATAAAAATATTCTGGTTAATATCAACCTCAAAATTAAAAAAGGACAAAATATCGCGTTGGTAGGATCGTCGGGTTCTGGAAAATCAACATTGGTTGACCTGATCCCAAGGTTTCATGATGCCAGTTCCGGAGAAGTATTGATTGATGGGATTAACATAAAAAAATATGCCTTAAAAGATTTAAGAAATTTAATGGGCATTGTAACACAAGAGCCTATCCTTTTCAATGATACAATCAAATCAAATATCTCATTGGGCAATAGGCATGCTACAGATGCAGAAGTAATGGCTGCCGCAAAAGTTGCAAATGCACATTCATTCATTGTGAAAAAAGAAGATCAATACAACAATGTTGTAGGCGATAGGGGATCCAAGCTTAGTGGAGGTGAAAGACAGCGTTTAACCATAGCAAGGGCGGTATTAAAAAACCCTCCCATTCTTATTTTGGATGAGGCAACATCTTCACTTGATACAGAAAGTGAAAAATGGGTTCAGGATGCAATCAATAACCTGATGAAAGACCGCACGAGTATCATCATCGCGCATAGGCTATCAACTGTTCGCCATGCAGACGAAATAATTGTATTGGATGAAGGGAAAATTGCAGAGCGGGGCAACCATGAAGAACTGCTTGCTAAGAATGGTATATACAGTAAGTTGGTATCAATGCAAGAAATGAAATAGCCAAAGTATAATCTACAAAGGCTTATTTATTACCTTTTCGAATTCATCTTGGCTTCCATGCTAAGTGTTGCATGAGGAACCGCCTTTAGCCTAGCCTTTTCAATCAAGCGGCCAGTTACCCTGCAAATTCCATAAGTCTTGTTTTCTATGCGCATCAATGCTTTTTCAAGTTTTTCTATGAAATCGATTTGTCGGCTTGCCATTTGTGCGAGCTGTTCCCTTTCCATACTAAGGCCACCATCTTCCATGGTCATATACCTATTATCAGAATCTTCACCACTCATAGAATCTTTTCTGGTAATCAAACCATTAAGGTAAGTCAACTCTTGTTTTGCGGCATTCAGTTTGCTAATAACCAACTCTTTGAATTCAGACAGCTCCGTATCACTATAGCGTTGGGTTGGACCAGTTTCATCGATAACAAGTTTTCTATCGAGAAGTGAACGGGTGAACTCGGGTTCGTATTTTGTTGCGGACTTTGCTTTAATTTTTGGCATCTGCACAGGCCTCAAATCTTTCTTTGATTCCTTCTCTCTCAATGCCTTGCGAACTAATGCGGGACTGCTTGGAGGTTTAGTTGTTTGAGCAAATCGGGTTTCTGGAGAAACGGCAGGTAATTTCTTTTTATCAACTCTATTAGAAACAGGCTTTTGAACTGGTGCAGGTTTTGCTGCTGCAGGTTTTGCTGCTGCCGGCTTTGGGGCTTTGGTTACTGGAGCTGGTTTTGAAACTACTTTGACTTGTGATAATGCTTTTTTGGGTTCAGCCTTTTTAGCGACAGGCTTCGCTGCAGGTTGAGGCTTTTTAGGAGCTACTTTAGCAACAACTGCCTTTTTTATTGGAGCAGCCTTCTTAGCAGGAGCGTTTTTTATAGGAGCTTTTTTTTGTGGGGCAGCTTTTTTAATTACTGGCACTGATTTTTTAGCAGGCGCTGCTTTTTTCACAGGAGCTGCTTTTTTCACAGGAGATGCCTTTTTCACAGGCGCTGCCTTTTTCACAGGCGCTGCTTTTTTAACAGGGGCTGTCTTTTTTGCAGGAGCTGCTTTTTTAACAGGGGCTGTCTTTTTTGCAGGAGCTGCTTTTTTTGGTGCAGGTTTTTTTGTTGCCATGGCTTACCCTTTTTTTAAAACGTTGATTTTGAATGAAATACCATTTATCTCTGTTTCCTCACCTTTTGTCAATTCCTTTATAAACCGTATTTCGTCCGCTAAAATTTCCTCGCAAATATAAGTATTAAATTCTTGAAAAACAGCTTCCAGACTTGATTCCTGCTGAATTTCCACCTCAATTCTATCAGTTAATTCAAGATCCTGCTCCTTTCGAATCTTCTGTATTCTGTTTACCAGCTCCCGTGCATTCCCTTCATTTTCCAAGGCAGGTGTGATAGAAACATCGAGGGCCACGGTGAGGGCATTTTTTGAGGCTACCATCCATCCTTCTACATCCTCGCTTTGAATGTCCACTTCTTCCCTTTCAATTTCAAATGTTTCCCCATCGGCAATGATATTGAGTTTGCCCTCAGATTCCAACAACCTGATATCGGGCTGGGAAAGCTGTGAAATTGCAGCAGCTACTACCTTCATTTTAGCCCCTAGCTTTTTACCAAGCAATACAAAATTGGCTTTCACCTTTTTTTTGATGAAATCATTGTCGCTCGGCAAATATTCCATCTCCTTTACATTCACTTCAGCCAGAATCAAATCTTCTATTTTAATTAACTGGTCATGCATTGCCTTTCCGGTAGTTGGAATCAATATTTTTTGAAGTGGCTGCCTGACCCTGATATTCACTTTTTTTCTGATTGACAAAACCAATGATGAAAGATCTTGGGCCATCGTCATCCTTTCTTCAAGGGCAAGATCAATCATTGATTCATCAGCAACTGGGAAGCTTGCATGGTGAACCGACTCATGATTTTCCTTACCAGAAACGGCATTGAGATTTCTATATAATGAATCTGTAAAGAAAGGTGAAATCGGCGCAGCCAGCTTTGCTACCGTTATTAGACATGTATACAATGTTTGATATGCACTGATCTTATCTTTTTCATACTCTCCCTTCCAAAAACGTCTTCTGCATAACCTTACGTACCAATTGCTCAATAGCTCATCAACAAAAAAATCTATTGCACGTCCTGCCATCGTTGGCTCATACTCATCAAGTTGCTTATTTACTTCTTTAACGAGACTTTGCAAGCTCGAAAGAATCCATCGATCTATTTCAGGTCTTTCTGACAATGTGATTTCATCTTCTTTATAATTGAAACCGTCTACATTGGCATACAACACAAAAAACTGGTAGGTATTATAAAGGGTTCCAAAAAATTTCCGTTGGACTTCCTTGATTCCTTCAAGATCGAATTTTAAGTTATCCCAAGGTGATGCATTTGTGATGAGATACCACCTGGTTGCATCAGCACCATAGGTATCAATTGTTGAAAAAGGATCTACAACATTGCCCAAACGCTTACTCATCTTGTTTCCATTCTTATCAAGAACCAGTCCGTTGGATACAACAGTTTTATATGCTACTTTATCAAACAACAATACGCCCAAAGCATGCAGTGTATAAAACCATCCCCTAGTTTGATCTACTCCCTCTGCAATGAAATCAGCCGGAAATGCATCACCACTGTCCACCAATGCTTTGTTTTCAAAGGGATAATGCCACTGTGCGTATGGCATTGCTCCACTATCAAACCAAACATCCACCAAATCACTTATGCGTTTCATTGGGAAGCCTTTCGCACTCACCAAGATAATTTCATCAACAAATGGTTTATGCAAATCCTTCACTCCGTTTTCAATAAATTCCTTGTTCACATCATTTCCAAGAATATCATGTGCCTTTTTTATTTCTGCATTGAGTTGATCGATTGAACCGATACAAATCTCTTCAGAAGCATCTTCCGTTCTCCAAATCGGCAAGGGTGTTCCCCAGAATCGGCTTCTACTGAGGTTCCAGTCAACCATGTTTTCCAACCAATTACCAAAGCGGCCTTCTCCTGTTGATTTTGGTTTCCACTGGATTGTTTTGTTTAATTCCACCATCCTATCTTTCAATGCAGTGGTTTTAATAAACCATGCATCTAGTGGATAATACAATATTGGCTTATCTGTTCTCCAGCAGTGAGGATAATTATGTTCGTATTTTTCTACTTTAAATGCCTTGCCATCTTTTTTCAATTCTACACAGATGTCAACATTTACATCAACGTAATTCTCTTCGTTCTTATAATTTTTTACATACCTGTTACTGAATGAACCCACCCCATCAACAAATTTTCCTTCGCGGTCAACCAATGTTAGAATACCAAGGTTGTTTTTCTTTCCAACCTTGAAGTCGTCTGCACCAAATGCAGGAGCAGTATGCACAATACCTGTTCCATCTTCTGTTGTAACGAAATCGCCAACCACTACCCTAAATGGATCGGCATCAGGTGTAATTTCTTTTATCAATTCCAAGCTATTTGCCTGCATGGGCATCAGCTGTTCATAATACAAGCCTTCCAATACACTACCCTTGAAGCTTGCAAGTGATTTCCATGGAATCAATTTGTCACCAGCCTTATATTCTTCAAAGGAAATTGCAGCTGCTTCCTCTTTGAAATATTTTGATACCAGTGGCTTTGCAAGAATTACATTGCAAGGCAGACTGGTATATGGATTGAAACTTTGAATCAGTTCATACTCAATATTTGGACCTACAGTTAGACCCAAATTTGATGGCAAGGTCCATGGTGTTGTTGTCCAGGCCATAATAGAAACTGCAGCCCCTTCAGGAACATACTTTATGATTTCACCATAATTGTTGTTGGAGGCGTTTTTCTTAGCATCCAGCGTAAACATTGCAACAGCAGATGTGTCTTTTACATCTTTATATGTTCCAGGCTGATTCAATTCATGTGAACTCAATCCGGTACCTGCTGCGGGCGAATAAGGTTGTATACTAACACTTTGGTATAGTAGTCCCTTATCATATAATGTTTTTAAGCACCACCAAAGCGTTTCAATATAATTGTTTTCAAATGTTACATATGGGTTTTTGAGATCAACCCAATAACCCATCTTGTTGGTGATATCATCCCATTTATCTTTATACCTCAATACTGCCTCTCTACACTTTTGATTGTATTCTGCAACACTTATTTTTTTACCGATGTCTTCTTTTGTAATTCCAAGTTCTTTCTCAACGCCCAACTCTACAGGTAGTCCATGCGTATCCCATCCGCCTTTTCGTTTTACCTGGAAACCCTTCATCGTTTTATAACGGCATACGAGGTCTTTCAAGGTTCTAGATATCACGTGGTGTATACCTGGCATACCATTGGCGCTTGGCGGACCTTCATAAAATACAAATGGCTTTGCCCCTTCCCTATTTGTAATGCTTCTTTCAAAGGCATTCTCTTTCTCCCAGGCTTCGAGGATTTCCCTTTCAAAAGCAGGCAGGTTCAACCGATCATATTCCTTGTACTTGGTTTGCATACGCGATTTAAAGTGGGCAAAGGTAAAAAAATAAAATGGGACCGCGTGGTCCCATTTCATCTTGTATTTCAGCTAAAGCCTTAGAAATTTTTACTACCATTCGATTGGTAAGTGAACTTGAAAGTATAATAACGCTGCTTGGATAATTTATCTGCTTCGCTCGCACTGGCGGCAGGTGTAACACCCCCTTTATAATAATTGAGGATCTCAAGCTTTGCAAATTTGCCACTGGCAGTTCTTATAACCAATACTTTTCCTGGAACAGGAGTAATCAAATTGACAGGTTGGTTATATGAATACCATCCAGCGCTGATGGCATATGAGCTTGGAGCATTATCAACCTTAAATATTGAATCAGCTGAAATAGTTTTCAACTCATCAAACGTACCAACATAGGTAAAACCTCCGCCACTGCCAGGCCCGCTATTGCCCCCATTGGTAATGATAGTAGTCCCTCTAAATCCGATGTCCCATTTCTTTGAATTAGAATCTGCGCTTGCAATTGATGTATTGGATTCTAGGCTGTAAAAAGCATATTTTCCTGCACCAACTGGTCTGCCATTGACCAACCCAACGATCGTATCTGCGGGAAGTGAGTTCACCGTGTTGGTGACTACCGTTGGAACAACTGGCGCCGCCTCTTCCTTTTTACATGATGCCAACAATAATACAGCAAAAGAGATCGCAATAAAAAACCCTGATTTTCTCATCGTCTTGTTGTTTAGTTTATTTTTAAAAATGAATTTGAAAATTTAAATACGCCGATCTTCCTGGATTCCCCGGAAGGTTAATAATGTCTTTATAGTTGAATAGGTTATCGATTCCTGCCATCACATCCCATTTTTTATTTGTGTTATAACCCAAGCTCATATTTAGTTGCAGATACCCATTTGCAAATTCATCAGGCCTATTGATCAAGCCATTGCCATCAAGGTCATTTGTTCCCCATTTACCCCTATATACTAGACGTGCGGTAGAAAAAAATCCCTTTGAAGTTTCATAAGTAATCTTGAGGTTAGAACTGTGCTTTGACCTAAAGGGTAACCCTCCGTAACTTGAGAGGGGCATTCTGGAAACCTGACCAGTTTCCACATCACGTTCAAAAACATTGCCTTTTTTAATTGACTTCAACACATCCTTATCAGCTGAATACAAAAATTGATAACCAGACCTAACGCTGAGGTGCTGTCCTATTTTTTTTCCCGCTTCCAATTCAACTCCCTGGGTCAGGGCATTTTTAAGATTGAAATAACTGAAAACCTGACCACCACTCTTTTTGTAGGCAATCACATCGGTAACAATCATATTGCGAATATCATTTCTAAATAAATTTACCTTGGCATCAACATGAGAAGGAAGGCTAATTTTTAAACCGGCATTCAATCCCCCTGAAACCTCCGCTTTCAAAGAAGTTACAGTATTGAACACAGAGGTTGTTTGTTCAATTTGATTAAGAACCTGCAAGCGGTTCACCTCTTCTTTTGCCAGTTCAGTCCCAAATACCGAATAGGAACCTGCTGCAACATTGGTGAAATTCAGGTAAAGCTGACGGAAGTCAGGCGCCTTGAAGCCTTTCCCATAGGAAAAATTAAATGAAAGCTTATCAGTTAATGCATAATGAAATGCTGCTTTGGGACTAAATACAGAAGCATATGCGTTGTTCGCATCGTATCTAAACCCAACAATAACTGTTGTTTTTTTATTGATATTTTCCTCATGTTGCATGAACAAATAAGCGATGCTGTTCATTCTTTTTGAAGACAATGAATCATATCTGTTCGACCGCACAGATTCAGCAATATATCCCCCACCTAAAGTGAATGAGGATTGGTCTCTTATATGCCAATCGGTTTGATTTTCAACTCTGTTAAATGACTGCGAGAATTGATCATCATATCCTGTATTTTCATTCTTTACAGAGAGCTCTTGTAATGCCTTGAAACTGGTGAAATAACCCCGCAATGTTGAACTCAACTTTTTAGTTGGCTTGAATTGGAGTGATGGATTTAAATTATACTCATTGTTTTTTTCAAACCCCTTTGAAAGAATTGTAAGGCCGCCATTTTGTACAGCAATAGAATTGTCTACAAAGGTGTTATTATGCCTTGCAGTTAAAGAAAATTTCAGCTTGGGGTTGAAAACATACCCGATAATAAGTTGTTGTGTTGAACGCCAAAAAGGTTCAATGGTTTTTTGAATGGCGTTGGGCTTCAGGCTATACCCTTCTGATTTGTTGTAGTCTACATTGACTTGTAAATCCAATTTATTTATTCTCCTTGAAAAATCTATTGAACCATTGATGGTATTAAATCTACCATAACGCAAACCAAGATCAAATTTTCGTGCACCACCTTGGTCTGTTATGATATTGATCACACCACCCATGGCTTCTGAACCATACAAGCTTGAAGAAGGGCCTTTTATAATTTCAATTTTCTTTATCCCTCTGATTGAAATACGGGAGAGGTCAAGCACACCACCCGTTCTGCCAATCAAGGGTTCTCCATTGAGGAGAATCAAGGTATACTCTGAAGATAGGCCTTGCACCTGAACGCCTTTGCCGAAATTATCAATAACAGCAATACCTGTTTGTTCAGATAAAATATCATTCAATCTTAGGGAACCAGATTGGTAGATGGTTTTGGAGGATACGAGAGATGCAGGAACCGCAACATTACCAAGAAGTCTTGGTGTACGGGTAGCTGTAACAATAACCTCATCAAGGTTAATGGACAAGGAGTCGGAAGGAACCTGTGCCTGTACCAAATAATGAACCAACAATAATAAAACGCCACCTACTCTTTTCATTGTAAATCGAAGGTGCAAATGTGGCTAATTGAATGATTAACTTAATCATAGGATTGTCAGATTGAATGCATCCCAGCAATTATGACATGGTGATGACAAAGAAGGCGTGAGGAGACAGGTTTAGAGTTTAGGGTTTAGAGTTTAGGGTTTAGAGTTTAGAGTTTAGAGTTTAGAGTTTACTGATGATTTCTAAACATCTAAACCCTAAACTTTAAACTGTATTTAGAATAACCCTAAACTCTAAACTTTAAACTGTATTTAGAATAACCCTAAACTTTAAACTTTAAACTTTAAACTGTATTTAGAATAACCCTAAACTTTAAACTGTATTTAGAATAACTCTAAACCTGTCTCCTGACGTCTGAATTTTACAACGTTGTAATAAACTCTTTTACTTCTTGTAGAGATTTTTTGAAATGAATCTGAGGGGGGATTTTATTTTCATACGCTGCGGCAAGTCTGCCGGAAATGATCATAGGCACAGAACCCAAGCGGGTAAGTGACTGCTGTATGAAACGGTCGAAGCTAAAAATGCTTGAAACCGATGTGAGGTGTGTATAAACGAAGTCTGGTTTTTTGTGTTTAATTACATATGCAACATCTTCAAGGGGAACATTTGAACCAAGGTATAACACTTTGGTTCCCCTACTTTTCAGCAGATATTGTATGAATAACAAACCAAGTTCATGGAACTCTCCTTCCGGCAGAAACAACACGCATGATTTTCCCGTGCTCAACATGGAAGAAATAGACTCGGTTCCGACAATCAATTTGTTACGGATTATAACTGAAACCAAGTGTTCCTGTGCTGGATTAATATGTCCTGTAATCCACAATACACCAATTTTTTCCATGAAAGGAAATATGATTTGGTTTATTGTCTTTTCAATACCCTTTTTTGCAATGTATACCTCAAGGTGATGTTCAAAATCCTCAATCGCCATATCTACCATCGATTGAATGAGCACATTGATTACATTTTCTTGCTGTGCTTCAAAGCTACTGATACTGGTAATTTTCCCGGTGATATCAGTGTCTGACATTTTATCGATCTGAGAAATCTTGAATCCGTATTTATTTAAAAGGGAAATATTCAGGATTTTTTTCAGTTCTTCATTGTTATAATATCTGATGTTGGTGTCCGTGCGCTGTGGCTTCAGAAAACTATAGCGCTGTTCCCAGATACGAATTGTATGGGCTTTTATTCCAGTTAGGTTTTCCAGATCCTTGATTGTAAAAGCGTTCATAAAGGTAATAACACCATTTTTGATAAAAGGTTTAGAAGGAATAATGAATCAAACTAAGCTATCTTCTAACTTCTAGTCATCACCCCTTCCAAGGCCAACCCCAGTTCCTTAGAGAGTTTAAGCTGTTGTAATGCTTCAAGGTGACGTTCATGGTGCAGGTCTGTTGCCAATAGGTCTACCATTTTATTGGTAGCCATCGATTCAGCTGCCTTTAAGACAATTGGTCCATAATAACCTGCAAATGAAAGCAAATTACACTGAAGGATACATCCGGCATTTCTAATTTCCTCTAAGCCATTTTTATGTTGATGGTAGTAGTTGTAACGCTCTGGATGAGCGAAAACGGGTTGATAGCCTTGAAGTTGCATCTCGAAAATCACTTCTCGAAGTTGAGGAGGTGGAGCTATAAACGATACTTCAATCAATACCCAATTGTCTCTGATCGTAAGGAGCTTTTCTTTATTACGCAATAACATTTCAAAATTTGCATCTACCAGGTATTCGGCAGCAGGCCTGATTTCCTTGTTGATGTGGGCCTCTTTTAAGGAAGCATTCAATACAGAAAGAGACTGCAAAATAGATTGCTTATCATTTTTCCAAATATCTTCCATCACATGCGGTGTTCCAACAAAATTTTCATACCCAAGGTCAATTAAACCCTTGATAAGAGAAATAGAAGTTTCTGCATCAGGAGATCCATCATCAATTCCAGGAAGAATATGAGAATGATAATCAGTCTTTAGCTGATGAAATGGAAAGGGTTCTTTTGGAGTGCGGTTGAAAAAGCTAAACAAGCTTTGTGGTTTAAAAATTTAATAAGTTCAAGAGCTAATTTTCAAGTTTATAGGAATTGTAAACAGCAGTGATACCATCCCTTAATTCAATTGTATGTTTCCAACCAAGGTCATGAAGTTTTGATACATCAAGTAATTTCCTGGGGGTACCATCGGGTTTGGTATGATCATAAACAATGGCACCTTCATACTCCACCACCTCTTTAATCATCGATGCAAGGGCTGCAATAGTAAGATCTGTGCCCGTCCCTATATTAACCAAGCCTGCTGCATCATATTTCTCCATTAGGAAACAACTTGCAGAAGCAAGGTCATCTGCATGAAGAAATTCACGAAGTGGGGAACCGGTTCCCCACACTGTAACAGCAGGTATATTGTTTATTTTAGCCTCATGAAACTTTCTGAGCAGGGATGGTAACACATGAGCATTTTGTAGGTCATAGTTATCATTGGGACCATATAAATTGGTAGGCATTACAGAAATGAAATTGCAACCATATTGTTCCCTGTAGGCATCACACATTTTAATTCCGGCAATTTTTGCAATAGCATATGGCTCATTTGTATATTCCAAAGGTCCTGTTAACAATAGGTCTTCTGACATGGGCTGAGGGGCTAATTTGGGATAAATACAAGAAGATCCAAGAAACAATAATTTATTTACTTTAGTAACGTATGAAGCATGGATTATATTGGACTGGATCATGGTGTTTTCATAAATGAAATCAGCACGGTATGTATTGTTTGAGATAATACCTCCAACCTTTGCGGCAGCTAGAAAAACATATTCCGGTTTTTCTGTTTCAAAAAAATTATTAACTGCCAATTGATTTCTAAGATCAAGTTCAGCAGATGTTCTTAACAAGAAATTATTGAACCCTTTTCCAATAAGATAACGATGAATGGCAGAGCCTACCATTCCACGGTGACCAGCAATGTATATTTTAGAATTTTTTTCCATGTTGTTTTTAAATACTGCCGCAAACAATCGAACCCTACATCAACCAACTAAGATTGTAAAATCTATACTCCTATTCGTGGTGGTTGTTTACCCTAAATCCAGAATCTTTCAGAAGTCGTTCTTTTTTAAAGAGTTCAAGATCGCTTTGTACCATGTCATTCACCAACATTGGTAAATCGTATTTAGGTTTCCAGTTTAATTTATTATTTGCTTTTGAAGGATCCCCAATTAACAATTCAACTTCTGTTGGCCTGAAATAATTGGGATCCACTGCAACCACTTCTTTTCCAATAGCCACTGGATAATCTGGATTGGATGATGATGTTACGTACCCTTTTTCATCAACACCCTCTCCCTTGAACTCAATTCCCACACCTATTTCTGCAAATGCCATGGAAACAAATTCTCTTACAGGCGTGGTAATGCCCGTTGCAATTACATAATCTTCCGCAACAGGTTGTTGTAAAATCAACCACATGGCTTCAACATAATCCTTCGCATGACCCCAATCCCTGCGCGCATCAAGGTTACCTAAATAAACTTTGTCTTGCATGCCCAATGCTATTTTAGCAACGGCACGGGTTATTTTGCGGGTTACAAATGTTTCGCCGCGTAAAGGACTTTCATGGTTGAATAGAATTCCATTAACAGCAAACATGTTATACGCTTCGCGGTAATTCACCGTGATCCAGTAGGCATATAATTTTGCAACAGCGTAAGGCGATCTTGGATAAAAAGGTGTTGTTTCCTTTTGTGGAACTTCTTGCACCAGTCCATATAGTTCTGATGATGAGGCTTGGTATATTTTTGTTTTTTGTGTAAGTCCAAGTAACCTGACTGCTTCCAATATTCTTAGTGTTCCTATTCCATCCGCATTGGCAGTATACTCAGGTGTATCAAAGCTGACTTTCACATGGCTCATAGCGGCCAAATTATAAATCTCATCCGGTTGCACTTCTTGTATGATTCTAATCAGATTAGTCGAATCAGTAAGGTCGCCAAAATGCAGGGTTAGTTTAACACCTTTTTCATGCGGGTCTTCATAAAGATGATCTATTCGATCTGTGTTAAACAGCGATGTTCTTCTTTTAATTCCGTGAACAGTATATCCCTTCTCCAGGAGGAGTTCAGTTAAATAAGCTCCATCTTGTCCTGTTATCCCAGTTACCAATGCGATCTTACCCATTGCCAATGAATTGTTTTATTTTCTTTAATGGCTTCAAAATTAATGTAAAAAAATGAGGTTTGAGCCCATTTAATCGCCATGCCATCCGATCTTCATAATTGGCTACCAGTCTGTTTTTCATCGACGCCGTACTCTTTCCTCCATATCTCATTTTTACTAATATGTCTTTTAGATAAGTAGGGGTTATTTTATTTTTTACTAGCAGCCTTAGCATAAGTTCATAATCTGCGGCAGATGTAAGTGTTGTATTGAATGTGCCATATTGAATATATATACCACTTCTTACAAAAAAAGTTGGATGAGGAGGCATCCATCCTTCATAAAAAGAATTTTTCTTGAAAGCGCCTGACCTCCATGAACGTTTCACTTTTGACAGGTCCTTGGCATCCACAAAATCGAGGTCACCATATACCGCATCGGTTGAAGGGTTTTCAAACAATGCCATCACTTTACTCAGTACTTCTTTGTGGGCATAAACATCGTCGGCATTGAGTATGCCAATCACATCACCTGTTGCCATTTCAATTCCTTTATTCATGGCAAAATAAATGCCTTCATCTTTTTCTGAAATGCATGTTGCTACATGTGGAAATTGACTTACGATTTCTATGGTATTATCAGACGAAAGGCCATCTACAATTATATGTTCAATATTAGAATAGGATTGAGAGGCAATACTACTCAAGGTATCTTTGATTGTTTTCGAGGAATTGAAGCAAACGGTGATAATAGAAATTTTCTTAATAATACTTCAGTTTAATGTTGCAAATTCTATGAAGGAATATTTCTTTCTTTGATTTTTATCGCGGGATTGCCTTGGTAAATACCATATGCATCCATGTTTTTTGTAGCAACAGATCCTGCAGTCAACATGCTATGCGAGGAACAAGTCACCCCAGGTGCAATAACTGCTTTTGCACCTATCCAAACCCCATCTTCTATGATGATTGGCTTCATGATTAATTCAAATCCGGAAGAGGTATAATCATGGTTTCCGGTGCAGATATACGCACCCTGTGAAATACATGAATGATCACCAATGGAAACATCGGTCAGGTTATCAATCCAGCAATGTTCTCCTAGCCATACATGATTTCCGAGGGTTAGCTTCCAAGGAAATTTTATTTGAACACCTGGGCGGATTCTTACTCCCGTTCCAATCTTAGCACCGAATAATTGAAGTACCCATTTTCTAAGTCCTGAAAAAGGGATCAGTGGATTTCGAATCAACAAGGAACTACAAATGAACCAGAGTGATTGTATTATCCTGGATACGCCAATCGATTGCTGAAAGGCCGTGTTGTTTTTATCGTATGTAGAAAGGTCTGTTTTCAACTAATTTTCTTTGTGGTTGAACAATTGAAAATACAACTTTTCATTTGTTGATTGATTGAATTGACTTTGCGCAAGTGTTAATGCGCCTTTCCTATAAGTTTGCCATTCCGAATCAGTCATATCAATGAATTGCTGAATGGCTGAAGTAAATGCGGAAGGATCATCAAGGCTGAGTTCTATTCCAGCCTTTGTACTATTTAATTGTTTCCACGGTGTTTGGTCGCTGATCAACACCGGACAACCTACTGATAATGCTTCTAAAATAGCATGTCCAAAATTCTCGCCTTTTGTTGGCAATACAAATAATTCAGACTGTTCAAGTTGCTCTTTGATTTCATGATGAGGCATATTAATCATTGTTTCTATGGAAATAGTTTTCAATTTGCTGATTTTATCTTGACACTCTTTCCAATATATTTCATCTTCTTTTGTTGCAATGATTTTAAGCGAGCAATTTCCCTGCACATTTTCAAGGCAAGAAAGTAAATAGAGG
>CAMBGO010000021.1 GCA_945866165.1 Chitinophaga pinensis
AGATTTGGAAGTCGGGAGATAATGCAAATAAGTATATCGCTGTTTTTAGTTTAATCGGCTTGGCGGTTTATTTTTTCGACGCTTTTTTAAACTTTCCGGCAGAACGCCCAGTAACACAAATTTTGTTTGCATTCATATTAGCATCAATTACGGGTATTTTTATTTCGAAACCTGAAAACGCATTAATCTCAAAGGCTCAAGTAAATCCAACATTATATACGGTTCTAGTAATTATATTGCTTATTCCAAGTGCGTATATAACATTCCTTACCTATAAGTCTATGCGGGCGCAAAGAATCTTGATGAATGAAATAAATGCTGGGATTCCTAAAGCTTCATTGGAAGTAGCATCTCAAATATTTCCTTCAATTCCAAGTATCACTGTTACAACCCTCCCAATTGCTGCACTCAAGGCAAGGTATTACAACCGCGACAATAGGTTTGATAAAGCATTGGAATTGCTTGATGAGGGTGCAAAAGCAAACCCATATTTATATTATAGTGAGTTTTTGCGTGGAGCATTTTACTATATTAGAGGTGAAACAGATAGTGCGTATAAGTACACAAAAATTTCATTTTATAATTGGCCTAGGGCAGAAAATTATTTTCGTAATTATATGGCTGTATTGGGGTTGAGAAAAGATAGCATCGAATTAAAAAATGCATTCAATTTGTATGTGAAATACAGAAATCAAGCACCTGCTTGGAATATTTATCTAATGGGGATGCTTCAGTCAAGGGGTAAAGGTGATCAGCAATTGTTATCATTGGCAGATAGCGCTTTGATGCTTTTCCCAAATAATCCAGATATTCTTCAACGCAAAGGAGAGATTATGGGAAGCATGCCTGCTATTGGCGGAGGTTCCAAGTCCACAAGTGAGTTAGCTGTGGAAACAAATAGATTATATCAAGAAGGAATGCAACTATTCCAACGTCAGTCTTATTCGCAAGCGGCAGCTAAATTCATGCGGGCTGCTTCATACAACCCCAAAAATTACGCTTATTTTGAAAACGCAGGGCTCTGTTTTTATGCTAATAAGCAGTTTCAAAAGGCTTTAAACCAATTCAATAAATCAATAGCATTGGGAATTGCAACCTCGGGTAAATCCGAATACTTTAAAGGCATTTGTCTGTTTAATTTGGGTAGAAAAGAAGAAGGTTGTGCAATGGTTCAATTGGCTAAGTCCAAAAATTATCCCGATGCAGATGTCTTTTTAAAAACCTATTGTAAATAGTAAACTTTGATCTTAGTTTTAGTGCATTTTAGCTTAAATCATGATGATTCATCAAAACGCATCATGGAGAATGTTGGCCATCAAAGAGTATCCACTCCCTTCACTTGAAGAAGCATTAAAACAAGCCATTCAGGGTCACCCCAAGCTTGCTTCAATGGGAATTAAGCAGGATGTGTTGAATTTGGAAAAGAGGTATAAATTTCAAGCTTTGTTGCCTACGCTTGACCTCAGTTATAATTTTCTGAACAGCGGGTATTCTTTAGGCAAAACATTTAGTAGACCACTTTTTGAAAATAACTATAAATATGGTTTACAACTTGGTATGCCGCTATTTCAAAGGCAAGCAAGGGGTGAGTATGGAATAACAAAAATAAAAATTGCTGATCTTAATTTACAATTACAACAATCAACATTAGAGATTGAAAACAAGGTGAGATCATCTTTTAATGAAGTTATTTCCTTGCAAGCACAGACAGTATTATTTCAGCAAAATGCCTATAATCAGGAATTGCTTCTAAGGGCCGAAGAATCAAAATTCTCAATTGGAGAAAGTAGTATGTTTTTGGTAAATGCAAGGGAAAACAAATTACTGGAAACACAGCAAAAATTAAATGAGCTCAAAGCCAAATTTTTTAAGAGTCTTCTAGGTGTAGTATGGTCAACAGGACAATTAAAGTAACCTGATTAAAATCAATAAAGCCTTCATGCTTATTTTGTACTTTCGTATCTGAGCAATTTATTATAAAGTATGACAAGTATTGTAATAGGTCTATTCATTATTGGTTACTTGGCAATCATTTTCGAACATTATTTTAATGTAAATAAATCTGCCACAGCCTTGATCACTGCTGTGCTTTGTTGGACAGCCATAATGGTTACATCTTCTGAAAAAGAAGTTATCATTCATGAACTTTCAGATCACTTAACCTCTGTAAGTGAGATTGTGTTTTTCCTTTTGGGGGCTATGACGATTGTTGAGATTATCGACTCACACGATGGCTTTCATCTTATAACAGATAAGATTAGGACTGAGAAGAAGAGTATATTAATTTGGCGTATATCATTGGTTACATTTTTCCTTTCTGCTGTGTTGGATAATCTAACTACAACAATTGTGATGGCAACAATTGTAAATAAGTTAATTGAAGAAAAAAAGACAAAGTGGTTAATGTTGGGATTGATAGTTATTTCAGCTAATGCTGGTGGTGCATGGAGTCCTATTGGCGATGTAACTACAACGATGCTTTGGATTGGTAATCAAGTTAGTCCTCTTAATATCATTCAGCAAACATTTTTGTCGAGTCTAATATGCATGATTATACCAACAATTATAGTCAGTTATATGATCAAGGGAACTATTAAACTTAGGACTGATTCATTATCAAATACGAATTTTAATAAAAGTCATTTTGAGCGTAATTTATTTTTTTTTATTGGGGTAGGAGGTTTGTTGTTTGTACCTGTTTTTAAAACGATTACACATTTACCTCCGTATATGGGAATGCTTTTAAGTTTAGGAATCCTATGGACGTTAACAGAAATTATTCACTCGCGCAAGGGTGAAAATGAAAAAGGATTGTTATCTGTTAGTCATGCACTGCGAAAAATTGATACGCCTAGTATACTTTTTTTCTTTGGAATATTAATGGCTATTGGTTCCCTTGCGGCTATTAATGTTCTTCCTGAACTTGCACATCATCTTACTAATACATTAGGCAGCTTGGAGAATGTTGCAATTGGTATTGGTTTTCTTTCTGCCGTGTTTGACAATGTGCCTTTGGTGGCTGCTTTGCAAGGAATGTACAGTTTGGATGTTTATCCAACAGACCATTATTTCTGGGAGCTGCTGGCATATTGTGCCGGTACAGGTGGATCATGTTTAATTATAGGTTCTGCTGCCGGCGTGGCTGTAATGGGTATGGCAAAAATTGATTTCTTTTGGTATCTAAAAAAAATCAGTTGGGTGGCTGTTATTGGTTATTTATCCGGAGCATTGTTTTTTATTGCACAGCATGCTATTATATTTTAGTAGTTATAAATTATATTCCTTTATAATTTCAATTAGTAGATGTAATGTATATCGGTTTCGATAAGAGAGATATTTATAATTTGATTTAATGACAATAATTGCTACATAAGAACTAATTTCAAAAAGTATAAAAATTAATGTTGCCTGAAGTAACCGTAATAATATCAACCTACAATTGTAGTAAAACACTTCAATGTGCAATACAAAGTGTTTTGAATCAAGATTTTCAGGATTTTGAAATCCAAGTCATTGGAGATGGCTGCACGGATGATTCTGAAGCTATTGTAAGTTCGTTTAAGGATAGCCGACTGCACTGGTTTAATCTGCCCAAAAATATAGGCTCCCAGTATGCTCCTAACAATGAAGGACTTAAGCGTGCTAATGGGAAGTATATTGCATATTTAGGTCATGATGATTTGTGGTTCCCAGACCATTTAACTAAGTTAAAATCCTTAATTGAATTGAACGATTTTGAATTTGTGCATTGTCTTACAATTTATTTAAGGCCTGATGGTAAATCTTTGGTAACTGGCCCGCCTGCCTATGGGCGAACCTATTCAACTTGTCACTTACCTCCTTCGTCTTGGTTTCATAAAAAAAGTATTATAGATAAATGTGGGTATTGGACTAATCAAAAAAAAATCAGCATCGGGTGCGATACTGAATATCTGAGAAGATTGGCGTCAAGTGGTATAAGAATTGGTTTTTTACCTGATTTATTTATTTTGAAATTTATCTCCTTCGAGTGGGGAATCTATTCTAAGAAAACCGATTTTCCTCAAGTTGAATTAATGAGTGAAATGAATCTTAATGTCCAAAAGCTGCAACAAAAATTGCTGATAAATGTAGCGAATTCTTTTGCAGTTTATTTTAACCAGCGATTTACATTTAAAAGCTCAGCAGGAAGATTTATTGAAAATACATTATTTTTAATTTATAATTTTTATTCAAGAGACCGATGGCCTTTAAATAAAATATTGACTTTTTATTTTCAGCATCTTCGAAAGAAGCAACGAAAAGGACGCGGACTGATAAACTAATTTTAAGCATAAATAAGCGTTAATATGAAACCCAATATAATAGGCATTGACAAATTATTGCAAAAGCAATCTGCTGTTTCTAAAAGCAAGGAACTCCAACAAAAACAAATTGATGGCGTTTCCATTAAATTCATTCGGCCTGTTTGTCATGAGGACGGAACATTGTCAGAAATTGCAAGAATTGATTGGACTGAAATAGTAGATCCAATTGTTCATGTACATGTTACTACCACACAGGTTGGACGAATCAGGGCATGGGGATTACATCAAAATAGTACTGATCGCTTATATGTAGTTAAAGGACTTGTTTCAATTGTTGTTTATGATGGAAGGTCTGATTCGCCAACATTTGGCCTATTAAATGAATTCAAGGTTTCAGAAAGAAATCCTGCATTGCTTGTTATTCCTCCTAATCTCTATCATGGCTGGAAAAATATTGGCACTGATGAAGCATTCATTATTAATATGCCTACATCGATGTATGATTATGAAAAGCCTGATGCACTTGATTTGCCCTATGATTCCGATGATGCTATTGCAATTGTTCCCCATCGATGGTAATAATATTTATACCAGTAACTGTTTCTGAATGTTGAATTAATTTATCCTTCTTAATGTCAATACATTGAATTCAAAATCATCAGATTTCTTCAAATCAAGGAAGTTTAATTTTAATTCACCTGCCCCTTTATTTAATTCAATTTTACCAAGTTTCATGGGCGTGAAATCTCTAGTGTAAGACTCTTCTCTAGTTACTCTATCATGTTCCATTCCAAGCAATGGTTTTTCGTTCGCTGATTTTATTTTTCCATTCAGTGTATTGCCATTGAATTCAATTTTCATTGTTGATCCAATATTTTCCCTACTACAAGCGTAATAAATTTCTACTTCAAATAATCCATTTTGCTCAACTTCAATATCCCATACTACTTCATCTGCAGAATTCCGCCATTGTTTGAAATAACTGCTGTTTGGATGTTTGTTTGATCGAATGATTTGTCCCTTGCCATTGGCTTCTGATGAAGGTAAAATAGTTAGGTTCAACTCAGGGTGGCCAACAATCAAGGGTCTTTTATCTTTAACAGGCATCTCACTCAATACATTTTGCTGCCATTCTTTTTTCCATTGTGATAGTTTTTCGTATTGTTCCTGAAAATCATTTTTAACATCTCTGGTTTGATTGGGATCTTTACTCATATCATACAGACTGTTATCATTTGCAAGTCTGAATAGATTTGTTCTGACACTTGTTTTACCAGACCAGAAAGTTGGAATGATTCTGTTTTGAAGTTGCTCGTCCTTTATACCCATCAACATTTTTTTCAAACTCAATCCATCAAATGGTTTTAGTTGTTTGTTTTCAATTCCGGTGAGTTCAACCAAGGTTGGAAATATATCTGTTGCAGCAGCAATATTCTCTATTGTTTTACCTTCTGCTAAATGGTTTTTCCATTTAATGATGAAAGGAGATCTGACTCCGCCTTCATCAGTATTGCCTTTTATTCCTTTCATATTACCATTCCACCTGTTGCCATTAGGACCGTTATCTGAAAAATAGATAATGATGGTATTCTCCATCAAATTCAAGTCATTTAATTTTTTCATGATACGACCTACATTCCAGTCGAGGTTTTCAGTCATTGCAAGTGCAGCTTTAGTATGTTCAATATCTTCTTTTTGACTTTCAGTACCGCTTTGATTGGGAGTTTTATTTTTATATTTATCCCAATATTCATCTGGTACTTGCATTGGACTATGTGGAGTGTTGAAAGGGAAATATGCGAAGAACGGTTTGTCTTTATTTTTATCTATGAATGAAATTCCATGGGTAGTAAGGTCGTCTGTAATAAAACCATCTCCTTTAATAATTTCACCATTATGCTCCAATACTGGATCAAAATATTCTGCCCAATGTCCTGCACAAAATCCGTAGAATTCACTAAAACCTCTTGTGTTAGGATGATATGGGGCCTGACCACCATTATGCCATTTTCCAAATATGCCAGTTTCATAGCCATTCTTAGAAAATGCTTCAGCAATGGTTGATTCATCAAGGTCTAGTCTTTCAAATCCGCTGGAAGTACCACTCACGCTTCCTCTTACGTGATACCTGCCAGTTAGGAATTCTGCACGGGTAGGAGAGCACACAGGACTTACAAAGAATCTATTTAGAATAATTCCCTCTTTTGAAAGTCTATTTATGTTTGGTGTTGAAACTGTTTTATTGCCATTGTATTCAAGGTCTCCCCAACCTTGGTCATCTGCTAGAATGATGACAATATTTGGATGCTTGGTTTGTGCTAATAAAGGTGAACTGTAAAAGGCAAGACAAAAGATGATGGGGATGATATTTTTTCTGGCCATGCTTATGGAGTTATTAAATGTAATTTAACCAGAAAAATTCATTAAAGACTTAGCAAGTGTAGCCGATAAGAAAATATTTTATTCTCTAAACAATTTAGTGTGTACTATTTGAGAATAGGATTAATTATTTTTTAGTGTAGGAATTTCCAAAAGAGTATGATAATATTATATTCCAAGTAAAATTTTTACTACCTGTAATATCTGTTTTTATCTCTTTGTTCATGATGGATTGCAATGAAAAAGGAGACTTGTCGTGTGATATTTTAAAATTGTTGGCAAGGTAAAATCCATCTGTCCTATCAATATACAAGTAATAGAATTGTGGTGTCCAGGAAAACATCAAGTGGTTTCCAATGGGTAAGTTTGTAAAATTGGTATTGAGTGCCAAGAAGTATGATGATTTAGGTCCATCACTTTGTAATCCCATGCCCCTCAGTGCATAGGGGCCAACACTAATGTGATCAGAAATTTTATAATTGGTATTTAATTCATAAGCAATAAATCTGCTGGCTTGGGTGATATTCCGTGTTGATCCATTTTCTGTGATGGCTTTCAATGCAAGGTTGTAAGCGGGGTGTATACCAGCGCCTAGTGTAAATTTTTTATCTTGAATGAGTTTGTAACGAAACCAAAATATCATGCTTCCTTTTCTTCCATCAAAGGTTGCACGGATGTCTGGGTCAAACGAAAATCTGTTCTTGTTGATATAAAAGTTGAATATCATGGCCGGGGCATTCAAAGAAAAGGTCGGAATGATGGAAATACCATTATTTGTAATTGCAGCGCTACCATTTATTTGTAGCGGTTTAGCCGTCGTGTCGTTGGTTGACTGGGCAACTGATATTGAAATAAATAAAATTGAAAAAACGACTGTTAAAGTAAACTTCATATCAAAAAACGGGTTTTATATGATAAAAAAGTTGGAACTCATTATCGAATAAAAACCAACCTATTGTAGTTCTAACAGCAATGTAGACGCTGGGGTCTGCATTCTCACAATAAAATCTTAGAGTGGTCCCGGCAGGAATCCCTGCCTGCCGTCAGGCAGGGAACCTGTATCTAAAGTTTGAGTGGTGGTCCCGGCAGGAATCCCTGCCTGCCGTCAGGCAGGGAACCTGTATCTAAAGTTTAAGTGGTGGTCCCGGCAGGAATCGAACCTGCATCTAATGTTTAGGAAACATCTATTCTATCCATTGAACTACGGGACCAACGATTTCAGAAACTCTTTTCCAGCTCCTGATTTCAAAAATTTTTCTCTTACGCGGGCTTGTTGCCAATCTGGGAAATATTCAATTTTAAATAACTCCCAAGGTCTCAAACCTTTTGTATATCGATTTTTTCCGTTATTATGTTCTTTAAGTCTTTTTTCAGCGCTTAAAGCCATTCCAACGTAAATTTCTTTGCTAGGTATACTTACAATGGCATACACCTCAACCATTTTTCAAAGATAAAGTTTCCGACCGGAATCCCTGCCTGCCGGCAGGCAGGGAACCTGCATCTAATGTTTAGGAAACATCTATTCTATCCCTGCCTTCGGCAGGCAGGCATTGAACTACGGGACCAAGGGTGGCAAATTTAGCTAAAAAATTTCAATTTTTATTGGAGGCTTAAACTCATCCCACCACTCCACCACCTGCCTGGCATGATTGAGCCTAACAAGTCAGAATACTTTATATTGGTGAGGTTCTCAACCTGTACATAAATACCTAGTTTTTTTTGCATCAATCGCTGCTCCACTTTAACATGATGAAGCAGGTATTTTCTTGTAAGTGATACACCGGGGGCATTGGCTTGTTGCGGCATCCTGGATTTGTATAAAGATGAATATGAAATATAAGTATTTCCTCGTTGTATTATAACTGCATTACTCAAAAGCCATCTTGCATGTGACGAGATATAAAAAGAAGGAGTAGTGCCGGTTGGCGTAATTGAATTCAAATAGGTGATGCCCCTCTTGAATGAAATTTTTCTCTTTTCACTCCAAACAAAACCTCCTACCAGATCAATTTCAAAACCACTAGTAGTTACCGAGCCTAAATTATTTGCCAATGCATAAGTGCCAGTTGAAATAAGGTTCTCCTTTCTTGGCATTGAAGAATAACTTGTGGGTGTCCAATCGATCAAATTTTGTTGTACTCTTCTAAAAACAGTTGATTTTACCTCCAGTTTTTTTGACAATTTTAAATCCATCCCCAACTCCATATTCCATGCCTTTTCAGCTTCCAACATTGGATTTCCAATACTTCCTGATCTCACCAATATTTTATTGTAATTATTATATCGTTCTGTGAAATCTGCATCGCGTATGCTTTTCCCAATACTTGTTCGAAGGGTTATATTGGATGGCGCCCAGGCAAGATTAATTTGTGGAACCAACACCCACTTGTAACTCTTATCCCAATCGGCTCTTATACTTTCTGACAGATGAAAATTTGCTGGTAACTTATGTGTGATAATTGAAAATATACCTGCATGTTGATGTTCATGATCACCCCTGTCATTTGATCGAATTGTCTTTGCAATGCTTTGCATTCCTAGTGTGATGCTGTTGCGATCATTTAGTTGCTGCGTATGATTTACTTGAAAAGTATACAAACCTGACTTATTTCTATTTGGAGTGGCTGCGGGACTAAAATTAAAAATATCTAACAATTGTTTTGTGCTGGCCAAGATTTCAAGTGTTGATTTTTCAGTTTTTCTTTTAATGATGACTTGTTGCCATGTTGAGCTTACTTTTTCATTGGCAGTATCACTAGAAAACGTTGTATAAAAATTTTGCGCATTGAATGACCTGCTGTCAATCGCTCCCCTAATTATCATCGACCATTGGTCATTGAACTTTCTCCCCATGCTTAAAACCAAGTTGCTATTATTAAAATATCCTGTGGTTCCTCTTAGCTGAGGACCTTCTGCTTTTAATTTTTGATACCCAATTGAAATATATTGGCGTTTATCTTGTAATCGCAAATAGGCTGATTGATTGAACATTCCATAACTTCCAGCACTTAATTTTACTTGTGCTTGTTTTTTTTCGTTAATATATTTTTCCTGGAATTGTTTGGTGATGATATTAATAACACCACCAACAGCGTCAGGACCAAATACGCCGGAAGTTGAACCTTTGAGAATTTCAATTCTGTCTATTTCATTTGGGTGAATTGGAATATAGCTATTGAAATGCCCTGTTAAAGGATCATTGATTCTGATTCCATCAATTACTACAAGAACTTGTTGAAATGTACCACCCCTGATTATAATATCACTTTGAGCGCCCTGTGGCCCCCTTTGTTGAACTTCAATACCAGGCAATATCTTGAGTAGTTCATCTAGGCTATTAACAGGGTATCGTTGTATTTCATCTTGGTTGATGACAAGGATATTCCTACCAGTCTCTTTTAGTTTTTGAGCACTTAGGTTTCCAGTTATTACAATGGTTTCAAGATCCTGCGTGAGCGTTTTTTTTGAACAAAGTATTGAACAAATACAAAAAATAACATACAACTTTCTTGAAATCATCTATCGTGTTTTGAATTGACTTTTAAATTTCAGCAGAAATAGCCTACAAAGTGAATGCAAAATTAATTCAGTAAAAGTAGTATGACCGATTTTTTTTGATCTTTTTGATGGAAGGTTCTCTCATTGTGATATTAATGCCTACATTGTAGGTAAGATTAGAAACCATGCAAAGATTATCGTTGTTTTTATTAATTCTTGCTGTTTTTATTAATTCTACACTGTTTGCAAATAATAAAACAGATACGATTCGTAATAACAGCCTTTTATACTCAGGTGTTGAATATACCAGGGGATTGATTCTTTTTGGTGAATCTCCCTTCTATATGGTTCGGGAGCCTTTACCAGGATCTATTAATTACCAAGGTAATTGGTATTCTGTGGCTGAGTTGCAATACGACTGCAAAAATGATGTGTTGGTAACAACTGATCGAAAAGGTGACCTTGCAATGGAGCTTATTAAAGAAAAAGTTCATGCCTTTACAATTGATGGTCATCAATTTGAAAAGTTGAAGCTTCAGGGAAAACAGGGCGAGTTCTATGAGAAGATCCTCAGCGGTAAGCGTAGTTTATTTATCCAGTGGCAAAAAAAAGTCATCAGCAACCGCGTTGATGAAAAGCGCTACGTTTTGTTTAGAAATGTATATCTTATTAACCCTTCAGATACGGTTCGAATTAACAGAGTTGCTGATTACTTTGATCTTTTAGGTCAAAATCGAAATAAAATCAAAAGGTATTATAAAGAACAGCATCTAAATTTTCGAAAGGAACCTATTATTGCAATGGAATCAATGTTAAAAAAAGTAGAAGCTGAAGGATGGTAAAAAGACTTATCACTGCGGGTTTGTTTATCATTATGGTGTCGTGTAGTTTGTCAGCCCAAACAAGGTCTGCATTCGATACCCTTATAAACACACTTGAAAAAAATCATCCTTACACTTTTTACTACGATGCGAAGCTGACTGAGAAAATTGAAATTGATTCGACCTCATATACTGGATCACTTGATGAAATACTTTTAAAAGCATTAGACCAAACAGGTCTCTTTTTCATAAAAGATAATAAAGGAAGAATATTCATCTCTAAATCTAAGCAGATGCAGCCTGCACTGGCTGATGATTTCTTTTTAATAAAAAAGAAATCAGATAAAGATCCTGTTTTAAATGAGATGCAGGAGACAACGGTGATAGCACAAACAGAAAACCTGGTATATAATATTGGTAAGAAAGGAAGTCCGGGTGCTACTGCAGTGGTGTCAGGTTATATCCGCGACGCGAAAAATGGTGAACCCCTAAGTTCGGCTACTGTAGCCATTGAGGGTGGTAAAACAGTTTCTACAGATGGGTTTGGATTTTATTCCATTACTACTCCCAAAGGCCGTGCTATTTTAAAGGCAAGCAGCATTGGAATGAAAGAAAGAATCATGCAGCTCAATGTTCAAGGTGATGGTAAACTTGAAATGGAAATGAAAGATGATGTAAAGAGTTTGAAGACCATTGTTGTAGCACAAAAACAATCTAATGTTCGTGGGATGCAAATGGGGGTAGAAAGGTTAAGTATTAAAACCATCAAGCAGATACCAGCTATATTTGGAGAGACAGACCTCATGCGTTCATTACTAACCCTTCCAGGTGTTACTTCCGTAGGAGAAGGAACTGCTGGCTATAATGTAAGAGGCGGTGCCACAGACCAAAATTTAGTGCTATTGAATGATATGACTTTGTTCAATCCTACACATCTTTTTGGTTTCTTTTCAGCTGTTGATCCAGAAGTAGTGCGTGGTCTTGAATTATATAAAAGTGCTATACCAGAAAAATTTGGTGGTAGAATTTCATCTATCATGGATGTAACGACGAGGGATGGTAATAGTAAAAAGTTGACTGGTACTGCAGGCCTTGGACCACTAACAAGTAAGTTTACGCTTGAAGGGCCACTCGGAAGTGAAAAGACAACTTTTCTTGCTGGCGGAAGATTAACCTATTCCAATTGGATATTGAAAGAATTAAAGGATCCCACTTTCAATAACAGCAAGGCTTCCTTTTATGATTTTATGCTTCATGTATCACATACGATTTCAGATAAGGATCGATTATATATATCAGCATATACAAGTAGCGATCAATTCAGGCTTAACGATGATTCTACTTATTCTTATGTTAATAGAAATATGAATGTTAAATGGAAGCACTCTTTTTCAAATAAGTTATACGCTGTTTTTTCAACTGTGTTGAATCACTACCAATATAATGTTGAAGGAAGAAATAATCCTATTGATGCATTTGATATTTCCTTTGGAATAAAACAATTTGGCGCAAAGGCAGATTTCAAATATGCGCCCAATAACAAACACGATATCAATTTTGGAGTTCAACATCTTATATATGATTTGAATCCTGGTAGTATAATGCCATTCAATAGTTCCTCCAAAATAAAGCCGCTCTCATTGGAAACGGAGAAGGCAACTGAAAGTTCAATATACTTTGGAGATCAGTATTCAATTACAGACAAGCTTTCATTGCAAGGCGGTTTGCGATATAGTTATTATCGTTTCTTAGGTCCTCAGAATATTTATCAATATGCAGTTGGTCAACCACGCAATGAGTCAACAGTTGTCGATTCTACAAAATATAATAAAGGCGAAATGATCAAGCCTTATCACGGTCCTGAATTGAGGGTTTCTGCAAGGTATTTATTGAGCGATAAAACATCGCTGAAAGTTAGCTATAATAGTCTCAGGCAGTATATACACATGATTACCAACACGACTGCAATTTCTCCTACTGATATTTGGAAACTCAGTGACCCGTTTGTGAAACCCCAAATAGGCGAACAACTTTCTGCTGGCATATATATGCAACCTGGTAGCAAGGGCATTGAACTTTCTATAGAAGCTTATTACAAGAGAAGTAAGAACTATCTTGATTATAAAAGTGGTGCTAAGTTGATTCTCAACGAGAATATTGAAAGGGATGTGATCAATACGGTAGGCAAGGCCTACGGGTTTGAATTTTTGTTGAAGAAACCATCGGGTAAATTAAATGGATGGTTGAGTTATACATTTTCTAGAACCTTTCTCAAAGTCGATGATCCTACTGCAGGTGAAACAATCAATAAAGGAGACTATTATCCAGCTAATTTTGATAAGCCCAATGTAGTGAGCTTCGTTGGTAATTATAGGGTCTCTCAACGATTTAGCTTCTCTGTAACATCAACATACAGTACAGGTCGACCAATCACGTTGCCAATTGGCACCTTTAACATGGGAGGCGCACCGCGGGTTTTCTATTCTGAAAGAAATGCCTATCGCATTCCTGATTTTTTTAGGACAGACTTCTCAATGACATTGGAAGGAAATCACAAGTTGAATCAAAAGGTTCACAATTCATGGACATTTGGGATTTATAATATTACAGGACGTGACAATCCTTATTCCGTATATTTTGTGTTGGAAAAAGGTCAAATCAAAGGGTATCAATTGGCTGTTTTTGCAACCGCTATTCCATTCTTGTCATTCAATTTAAGATTTTGATGAAAAGATTATTGACGATATTGATTTTTAGTTTAATGGTGGCCCAATGTAAAAAGCCTTATGATCCTCCGATTGCAGAGGTAGATCAATCAGTACTTGTTGTGGAAGGAACCATTGCGGTAGGGAAAAATGTTGAGAATATTTTCATCTTGAGTAAACTTAAAACACTTCAGGATAAGTCGATTAGAATACCAGAGAATAATGCACGGGTGACCATTGAATCTAGTAATGGTAATAGCTGGAGCGTTAGTGAGTCAGGCAATGGCATATATAAGTCGGTTTTAACAATTCCTGAAACCGGAAACTACAAGCTTGTTATACAAAACGCAGCGGGGAAAAAGTATGAGTCAAGTTCAGAAGCAGTAATTAATACGCCTGCAATTGATAGCGTTACCTGGAAACAAAATATTGATCTGCAGCTCTATGTTCACACACGTGACCCAAGCAATAATACACGTTATTACAAGTGGGAATTTGTAGAAACATTTGAGCGTCATTCATGGTATGAAAGCTTGCTTGATTTTGTTGATGGTAAGGTTGTGAACAGACCACTCGGTGATCAAATTCATTTTTGTTGGACAAACGACACATCGAAATCAATTTTAATTAATAATACTACTTCATTGGATCAGGATATAATAAGTTATCAACCCATTCAAAATATTCAGAATCCAAGCGATAAGCTTTCTGTACGTTATAGTATCTTGGTGAGGCAGTTAGGGCTTAGTAAGGAAGCCTATAATTTTTGGAATATCCTGAAAAAAAATACAGAATTGACAGGCACCTTATTCGACCCACAACCATCAAAGATGCCTTCAAATATCACATGTGTTAATGATAATTCTAAGGTTGCAGTTGGATATATTTCTGTAGGTAAAGTCACTGAAAAAAGAATTTTTATTATGAATTCTGCAATGAATTTGTGGCCGTACCCCAATGAAGAAGATTTTTGCCCATCGATATCAGATCGACCAGCAAAATCAATTGAATTCATAAAACAAAATCCCTCATATGTTCCTGCTTATTTTGAAACGCTAAGTGGTAATCTTGTTGTTGCAAGAAAGAATTGTGTTGATTGCAGAATTGAAAAGGGAACTAATGTTAAACCGTCTTTTTGGTAGAATAAAAAATATTGATGTTAAAGAAGTTATTCATATTGCTTTTGTTTGTTTTTTCAATCAATTGTATTTCAGCACAGAATGCAAATGCAATTAACATTGATTTCAATTCAGATCAGAAAGTGTATGTTGCTGGTGAGCTAGTATGGGTTGATGGGAAAATAGATAATACAGTGTCTTCAAAATTTATCGACGTTAGCTTAATCGATAGGACTGGCATTGAAAAAGCAATTGTCACCTTATTGAATCGCGAGGGAAGATTTTCGGGATATATTGAAGTTCCAAAAGAAATACGCTCTGATTTTTATTTTTTGGATTGCAGCATCAAGGGTGTTTCAACAAAATCAACTGTACTTCCAATAATGATTATCCATCCAGCCTATCCTCCATTGGCTTGTCAGATAATCGATCAAACGCCTTCATCATCTCCAACTGACGCTTCTGAAACTATCATCATATCAGGAAGGAAAATTTATCCAGTTCGCGGCGAAGTAAAATTTGATGTTACAGGAGTAGCTGAACTAAATGATATTTCAGTGAATGTAGTTCGTGATGATATGCTATCTGCTTATGCTGATAGTATTATAACACGTTATGATCTTTTTGCATCTCATCCTGCTAAGGGCGATATTGAAGCTGAAGGACATCAGGTCATTGCTAGGGTCCTTTCTATTGAGACTGGATTGCCAGTTAAAGGGATAGGAGTGTATGCTTCTATTATGGGCCATCAAGCAAATATGTCTTATGAAATCTCAAATGCAATAGGGGAGATCAAATTTTTATTTTCACCAGTTTTAAATGAAACCAGGATCGTTTTTTCAGTACCCGAAAAAGAAGCAAACCGGGTTAAGGTAGAAATGGTGGATGAGGCCATCGCTCATGAACCAATTATTTTTCCTTGTCTCCAATTAAGACAAGAGATGCGGGATGATATAGAAGAGAGACTTTTAAATGTGAGTGTAATGAAACAGTATGCTCTAAATGAGATTAAACAAGGCGATGGAATTGAATTTGATACAACTGACTTTTACGGTAAGCCCGATGCTCGATATTTACTAGATAACTACGTTAGATTTCCTGATATGAAGGAAATACTTTTTGAATTCGTTCCTGAGGCACGAGTTAAAAAAGCTACAACTGATTCAGGGTTTATTATAGAAGTGCTTAATGATCCATATAAAAGATATTTTAATGAATCGGCTATGGTGATGTTGGATGGTGTACCCATCCAGAATGTAAATGAGTTACTCGAATTTGATCCCTTGAAATTGAAATCAATCGATGTGATGAGTCGACTATATTATTTAGGTGATATACACTTGAATGGTATTGTTAATTACAAGTCTTATTCAAAAGACTTGGCTGGTTTTACGTTAACACCTGCTGAAGTAATTTATCCTTTCAGGGGAGCACAGTTTTTCCCTGTGCCTCGATTTTTTAAACACCAAGCCTTAAGAAAAAATGGATTACCTGACTTTAGGAATTTATTATTTAGGGATATTGGTTCTAATGGTAATTTGAGGCAACAAGCAAACCTTATTTTTTCTGCTTCTGATTCAAAGGGAAATTTTAAGGTAATTATTCGAGGTTGGAATAAAGCAAGTAAAAGGGTAATCGGAAATTCAAGTTTTTCAGTACAATAATTTTCATCCTAAGGTCGTGTAAAGTTTCTCATAATATTCCTTCGCTAATCTTTAAGTGTGTAAAATTTTTGGGTGTTGGTTGGCATAGGTGTTTTTTATACCTCCAAATTTATGAATACTTGCTACAAGTAAACTATGACTTGTGTCAGTATGAAAAATGCATAAATGTAAAAATGCATTTGTGTAATGAAGCAATTAAGATGCTCTTAAATGGCTTTGGTTAATCGAATGAGCTCAATTCTTGTATCCGTTACAGTGATTATTTCAAATTCGTATCTTCCAATAATAATTTTCTCTTTTTCCTTTGGAATAGATTCGTGGTGATGAATAATAAAGCCTGAGAGGGTTTCGGAGCTATTTAATTCAAGATCTAGTTTGTATTTTTCTTTAATGTATTCTATTTCAAGTCGTCCCGAAAAAATATATTCTTTATCTTCCTGCACTATTTTTTCTATAAATTCTTCTATATCATATTCGTCTTTAATTTCTCCAAATATTTCCTCTAATATATCTTCCATAGTAACAATACCGGATGTTCCTCCAAATTCATCAACTACCCAGGCCATGCTTTTTCTTTCCTTGATAAGAATATTCATGAGGTCTGTTGCTGGCATACTTTCTGGTACTGCTGGTATGGTAAGCATGATATCGTTAATTGTTATTGGATCTTTAAAAAGTGAAAGTTGGTGAACATATCCTTTGATATTATCGATATTTTTTTCATAGACAATCAACTTACTCAAATTTGTAGACATGAATCTTTTTTTGAGAGTATCTATTGACTCATGTATGCTAATGGCTTCTATTTCCTTTCTTGGAACAAGACATTGTCTGATTTTTACATATGGAAGTGTTAATGCTGCCTCAAATAAATCATTATCTAATTCCTTGCTAGCCGATGTTCGTGCATCATTTTGCTGTAGAAAGTGTTCTAGTTCAAGTTTTGTAAAATTGTTTTTTCCCAATTTCATTTTCAAGCCCACGATATTTTTTAATACCCATTGAGATAATGATACAATGAAATTTGCAATTGGGTAAAAAATTCTATTGAAAAATGAAAGTAGAGGGGTGATGAAAAACATCAGGGTATCGCTTTTAGCCCTGAAAATTGCCCTGCAAAAGAAAAAATAAAATAGAAATGCAATTGCTGAAATGGCAAGATCAAATAGTATCCTGATATAAACGAAATATGGGATGAATTCAATGATAAGATATCCCTCAATTGATTTCCATAGTGGCGTTAGAAGTTCATCTATGAGCATTCCATAGATTGAAATAGAAATACTTACACCAACTATCATCACACTAATGAACTGCGAAGGTGATTCCATGAATTCTGAGAGTATCATTGCATTCTTAGAACGTTGCTTTTTTCTTAATTCAACCGAGAGTCTGTTAAGTGTAACAAATCCGATTTCAATTCCAGCAAAAAAACCTGCAAAGAGGAATGCAACTATGATGCCAAGTAGCAAAAACGTATCCATCATAGCAAATATATGTTGTTAGTGGTTATTTGGTACCAACGAATTCTTGGATTATGCTTTTTGTTTCCTTTATTGCATCTGCAAGATTGTCGTTTAAGATCTTCTTATCAAAGCTGTTTTTATATTCCATTTCGCTAATAGCTTTGTTGATACGAATCTTTATATTTTCTGAAGTTTCTGTTCCGCGTTTGTTTAGTCTTTCATGTAAAATATCCATGGACGGAGGTTCAATGAAAATAGATAAAACATCACTCCCGTATTTTCTTTTCACATTGAGCGCACCTTGAATATCAATGTCTAGCAGAGGTGTTTTCCCTTCATTCCAAATGCGTTCTATTTCCTTTACACTCGTTCCATAGTATAATCCGGGATAGACCATTTCCCATTCAATAAATTCTTTGCTTTCAATTCTTTTTTTAAATTCCAGTTCAGAAACAAAAAAATAGTCACTTCCCTCTGTTTCATGCTGCCTTATTTTTCTTGTTGTATCAGAAACACTAAAAGACAACATGTGCGACATTTCATGTAGCATTGCTGTCTTAATCGTTGTTTTACCAGCACCTGAGGGTGCAGTTAGGATGA
>CAMBGO010000022.1 GCA_945866165.1 Chitinophaga pinensis
TCTATTCTTTTGATTTGGGCGCCCAACGCTTGTAATCGATGATCGATATATTGGTAGCCCCTTTCAATCTGGTCAATATTCTGAATAATACTTTTGCCTTCAGCACTTAATGCCGCAATTAATAAAGCTACACCTGCACGAATATCAGGACTGCTCATTGTGATGCCTCTCAATGACTGCTCTCTTTCTAAGCCAACAACAGCAGCGCGGTGTGGATCACATAAGATGATTTTTGCTCCCATGTCAATCAATTTGTCTACAAAAAACAACCTGCTTTCAAACATCTTTTGATGTATTAAAACACTGCCTTTTGCTTGTGTTGCTACTACAAGTAGTATGCTCAATAAATCAGGTGTCATTCCTGGCCATGGATGATCATATATTGTTAGAACTGATCCATCAATAAAATTCTGCACTTCATAAATTTCCTGTTCTGGTATAATAATATCATCACCCTTGAATTCCATTTCAATACCAAGCTGCTGGAATTTTTGTGGAATCATCCCAAGAAAAGGAATGCCGGCATTTTTAATGGTGATATTGCTCTTCGTCATAGCAGCTAATCCAATAAAAGAACCAACTTCAATCATATCAGGTAACATTGAATGGGTTGTTCCTCCCAGAGAATCAACTCCTTCAATTGTAAGCAAGTTTGATTTGATGCCAGAAATCTTGGCGCCCATTCGATTCAGCATATTACACAATTGCTGAATATAGGGTTCGCAGGCAGCATTGTAAATAGTAGTTGTCCCTTTTGCCATCACTGCAGCAAAAATCACGTTGGCTGTGCCAGTAACTGATGGCTCTTCAAGTAGAAGATCAGTCCCTTTTAGATTTGCTCCATTCAACCGAAAAAATCCTTCTCCTTGCTCATATTGGAACTGCACTCCCATTTTTTCAAACGCAATAATATGGGTATCAAGCCTGCGCCTTCCGATTTTGTCTCCACCCGGTTTTGGCATGAATGCTTTCTTGAATCTAGCAAGTAGCGGACCGGCTATCATTACTGATCCACGCAAGCCACTGCTTTTTTTCTGGAAGGAAGGGTCTTCTAATTTATCAATTAAAATATTATTGGCTTTAAATCTGCAGGTTTGTCTATCAATTCTATCGATTTCTACACCAAGGTCTGCCAATAAATCAATCAATAAATTTACATCCAGGATATCTGGTATGTTTTGAATGGTAATAGATTCAGAAGTGAGGAGTACTGCACTAATAATTTGTAGTGCTTCATTTTTTGCTCCTTGTGGTGTGATTTCACCCTTAAGTTTTTTTCCGCCGTAAACTTCAAAAGATTTCATGAAGGGAATTTACTAAAAACAGACTCAGTTAATTGAATCTTTTCTTGCCAAATTTTTGGGGAGGTCTATTCTTGCCACCGCCTACACCATTTCTATTTCTTTGTTGGAATCCACCACCACCTTTACCGCGTTTCATGAAACGATCGTCTCTTTCTCTGAAGGCTTTTACATATGGTGTGTTGGTAAATTCTAACTGTCCTTGTGTTATCGTATTCAATTCACTTCTAATGCTATCATCTGGAACAAGTTCCTTGTGCCAGTTGTTGTATGTAAGTTTCATGTAATACGCAATGGCATGTGAGAAACCAGATCGTTTCTCTTCGTTTTGTTCTGCCATGGCTTTTTGAATCACTGTTTCAAGGTGTTTGCCAAGGTGTGAATACTTCGGATATCTTTTTGGATATGGTAGTGGATCAGGCTTGGCCCTCAATGATTCCCTTGTTGGGATGGGGTATGGACTGTCAACCTCCAATTTAAAATCAGAAATTAGAAAAAGATGGTCCCATAATTTATGTCTATAATCCTCAATATTTTTTAATTGGGGATTTATGAAGCCCATAAGTTCTATGACTGCATTTGCGTTTTTTTGTCTGCGCTCCTTATCCTCAATCGTAAGAAGATGTGCCACCATTTTTTGAACATGCCGTCCATACTCCTTCATCTCCAGGTGGTTCCTTGTTGTATTATATTCCATTATATTGAGTTGATAGCTACAAAAATAGGGATTCGAGGGGGTATTTTCAGAATAATTTGCCATAGAAGCCTGTTTTCATAATTTGCAGGTATGTGTTTCTATATAGGGGTCGATATCAGCAGAAGTAAGCATATTAAGCTCAAAAATTTGTCGAAGAAGGTCGATGAATTACCCGTCAACCTTAATAAGCCCATGGTCAGTGGTTTTGATTATCCCCTTTGGCCGGTGTTGAAGCCAGCCGCCGATGGGAAGGATTTTAATATTGAAATGATGCATTGGGAGTTTATTCCATCTTATATTAAAACGATGGAAGCCTTGGTTCATTTTAGGAAGGGGGGAATTAATTCCACTACAGGGAAAAAAGACTTCCCGCACAATACCCTGAATGCTATTGGTGAGGAAGTATTAAATAAGCCAACTTATAAGGAGGCTGCTCTGAACCGAAGGTGCTTGATACTTGCATCTGGATTTTATGAATGGCGACACTTTACTCCACCTGGTGGTAAAGACATCGCATATCCTTATTATGTTGATTTAATTGGAGAGGAATATTTTTTCATGGCAGGAATTTACAATCCATGGATTGATCAACAATCTGGTGAGATGGTTGATAGCTTTTCTATTCTAACAACAAAAGCGAATTCCTTGATGGAGCAGGTTCATAATAATAAGAAAAGAATGCCCGTGATTCTTCCTCAAGAAGAGGCTTCAGAATGGATTCGTAATGATTTATCTCTTGAAAAGATTTCATCCATTGCACGTTATAGCATTCCTTCAAAAATATTGAATGCTACATCCATTATAAAAAACTTTCGTCAGTCAGGCGAACCAAGAGAGCCATTTCATTATATTGAATTACCTGATTTGGTCTTGGATTTTAAACCCTAACATAAATTTTTTTCTTGTCCATCCAGTATCCAACAATCCAACAAATAAGCATCAGTGTTATTGAATAAAGCAACGCCCCCCAGGCACCTGGAATGATTTTTTGAAAAAACAATTCATTCACTTTAACAAAATATGTTTTACCAGCTTCGGTTTTAAATAGGTATAAAAAGATAGCAATGAAATCCGATAGCAAGTATATGAACAAAGGATTTTTTCCAAATACCTGAAAAAAGTGAGTCCAGTTTTTATAAATTGTTTTTTCAAGAACGAAAACAAGTGAACCAATTATGAGTAGGTCTATACCACATGTATACAAAGTGAAAGAACCTGTCCATATTTTTTTATTGATGGGCAATAGATAATTCCAGCAATAAGCAATTGCAATCAATGCTGCACCTGCAATCATAATTTTTGTTATTGATTCATAGTCCTTGCCCTTGTCTCTTAATAGCTTTCCGGCAAAGTATCCAATGATTACATTTACAATTGCAGGAAACGTACTAAGAAATCCCTCTGGGTCAAATGGTATTTTATCACCCTTGTACAAATGGTTTTCACCGATCAGCATTTTATCAACCTGCAATTGAAAATTTCCTGCAATAGAATAATCACCACCTAGGTACATTATAAGCCAATAGCCAAGAAGAAAAAATGCACTGAGTGCAACGACCATTCTATTTGAAAGGTAATGTATCATGAATGCTGCTATGCCATAGCAAAGAGCAATTCTTTGAAGCACACCGAAGATGCGTGAATTGTTGATTGGTTTTACAATCCATTCTCCAGCTTCATTCAACTTTACAAAGGGGAACCAATATAAAAGGTATCCTATCAAAAAAATCAGAAATGTTCTCTTCATGATTTTGGATATAACTGCTGTTTCTGCCATTCCTTGAAATTTAGGCATGGTAAATGCCATAGCGTTTCCAACAGCAAAAAGAAATGAAGGGAATACAAGGTCCGTTGGTGTAAAACCATGCCATTCTGCATGTTCAAGAGGCGCAAAAGGAATTGCTCCTGCACCTTGGTTATTAACAATTATCATGAAACATACAGTCATGCCCCTGAAAACATCTAGGGCTGTAAAACGTGGAGTGGTGGTCATGTTGATTGGCATTTAGATTAAATGGGATGGACTATAAGAACTAGAAATTACATATTATTCTTATAACATCAAACTTTATCCCGAAAATCAAATGCTAAATGCAAGTCAATTCTCCGGCCGCATCATTGGAAATAACAACACATCCTGTATTGATGGTTGATTGGTAAGCAACATACAAATCCTGTCGATACCAAAACCAATGCCAGCTGTTGGCGGCATGCCGTATTCAAGTGCCCTTAAAAAATCGTGGTCAATAAACATCGCTTCATCATCACCTCTTTCCATCAATGCAATTTGTTCTTCAAACCTTTCACGTTGGTCGATAGGGTCATTCAATTCTGAATAAGCATTGGCTATTTCTTTTCCATTTGCCATGAGTTCAAAGCGCTCTACCAATCCTGCTTTGCTTCTGTGCTTTTTAGTCAGCGGACTCATCTCAATTGGGTAGTCGATGATGAAGGTGGGTTGGATATAGGTATGTTCACATTTTTCTCCAAATATCAAGTCTATCAATTTTCCTTTGCCCATGCTTTTTTCTGTTGGAAGATGAAGCTGCTTGCAAACATCTCTAATTCCATCTTCATCCATTTCACTGATATCAAATCCAGTATGTTCTTTAATAGAATCATACATACTGATTCTTTTAAATGGGGCCTTGAAACTAATTATTTTACCATCAACGATTGTTTCAGTGGTTCCATTTACATCCATGGCAGAACGTTCAAGCAGTTGCTCTGTTGTATCCATCATCCACAAATAATCCTTGTAGGCAGTATAGAATTCAAGTACGGTGAATTCAGGATTATGCGTTCTGTCCATTCCCTCATTTCTGAAATTTCTTGAGAATTCATATACCCAATCAAATCCACCAACAATCAATCTTTTTAGAAAAAGTTCATTTGCAATTCGCAGGTACATTGGAATATCCAAGGCATTGTGGTGTGTAGTGAAAGGCTTTGCAGATGCTCCTCCAGGTATACTTTGCAACACAGGAGTATCAACTTCTATTGCTCCGCGTTCATTCAAAAAAGATTTAATGGAGTTGATCAGTTTTGAACGCTTGAGAAATGTTTCCTTTACTTCAGGATTGATGATGAGGTCTGCATAACGTTGGCGATACCTGAACTCAGGATCGGTAACAGCATCGAATGTTTCACCTTCTTTTTCTTTTACAACTGGCAATGGCTTGAGCGATTTGCTAAGCAAGGTGAATTCTTTTACATGAACAGAGGTCTCACCCGTTTTGGTAGTAAAGACGTAGCCTTTTACTCCAATGATGTCGCCAATATCCAAGGTTTTCCATACTTGGTCATACATCATTTTATCATCTGTTGGTGCAATGTCATCTCTTCTAACATATATCTGAATTTTCCCAAGATGGTCTTGTAATATTGCAAAACTTGCTTTGCCCATGTCTCTAACGCCCATGATTCTTCCCGCCAAGCAAACATCTGCGAATTCATTTTTATTTTCATCTCCAAGATATTTTTCCCTTATTTCTCTCGATGTAATATTGACAGGGTAAAGTGGAGCTGGATAAGGGTCGATGCCTAATTTTTGCAGTTCAGAAAGCTTCTCTCTTCTGATTAATTCTTGTTCTGATAAATGTTGTGTACTCATATTCTCGCTGATTGCGGCAAAGGTAGGTAAAACTAAAAAGTTCAAACGGGAAATTAAGTATCAAAAATGTACGTATCTAGTTATTTCATGAAATCATTTTGCACCCAATGAAAACAAGGCAATATCATATTTTATCGGGTCATTTGGGTCCATTTTTTTTAAGATGCTTGTAAGCTCCACTGCTGTCTTCCAGTCTGCTTTGTCGCTTTTAATGATTTTCAATTTTCTTGCAACCCTTTGAACATGAACATCAAGTGGACAAATAAGTTGATCAATTCTGATATTTTTCCAAATTCCAAAATCAACGCCATGTTCATCTTTTCTTACCATCCACCTCAAATACATGTTGATTCTTTTACAGGATGAATTGTTTTCTGGTGTAGAAAGGTGTTTTTTCGTTCGCGAAGGACTGTCTTCCAATGAAAAAAAATAGTCATGAAATCCACGTATGCCATTTTCAACATTCTTGTCTTTATTCTTCATACTCATTGTGAATGCTGATTCAAGCGTTGCGTCTTCATTTTTTTTATTTGTTCCATTCGATTTGTAATGATGCTTTAATACACGAATGAAATGAAGTAAGTCAGTCGGGTTAAATGTTCTGTGCTTGAAATTCAGGAATTTCTTTAAGTCAATATCCTGATGATGAATAATGAAGTCATATGGAGCATCGTCCATTAATTTTATAAGTTCATTACATTTGTTGATGATGGTGGTTCTATTTCCCCACGCAAAAATCGCTGCAAAAAATCCTGCAATTTCTATATCCTGTTTTCTGCTGAATCGATGTGGGATCGATATGGGATCCTTTTCTATAAAGGAATGTTGATTGTATTCCCTTAACGCATTGTCAAGAAATAGTTTAAGTTCAGGTAGTTGATTTTTTTTCATTCACAAGAGAAATCCTTCTATGCTCCTTTGATAGCTTGTTCAAGGTCTTCAATGAGGTCCTCAGCATCTTCAATACCAACACTCAGTCTTATAAGCGTATCGCTTAATCCATTTTTTATTCTTTCTTCTCTTGGTATTGATGCATGGGTCATGGTTGCAGGGTGGTTGATAAGTGACTCAACCCCGCCAAGGCTTTCGGCAAGAGAGAAGAGCTTGGTTCCTGAAAGCACTTTCATGGCTGCTTCTATTGAATCGTCTTTCAATTCAAAGCTTATCATTCCACCAAAATCTTTCATTTGGGATTTTGCAATTTCATAACCGGGGTGATCTGAAAACCCAGGCCAATAAACTTTTTTTATAGCCGGATGTTTTTGTAAATAGTGTGCAATGGCAGCACCATTTTGAGAATGACGTTCCATGCGAATGCCAAGTGTTTTAATTCCACGAAGCACAAGAAAACAATCCATTGGTCCGGGTACGGCACCACAACTTTTTTGGATAAAGTATAATTCATCGCGCAATGCCTGATCGTTCATCATCAAAGCGCCTTGTATTACATCACTGTGACCACCTAGGTATTTAGTAGCAGAGTGCATTACAATATCTGCACCAAGTGTCAACGGATTTTGTAAAGCGGGCGATGCAAATGTATTGTCTACGCAAAGCAAGAGGTTGTATTTTTTTGATAACGATGCCACTGCCTTTATATCAACAATATTCATAAGTGGGTTGGTTGGTGTTTCAGCCCAAATCAATTTTGTTTTATTGTTGATGCAATTTTCTATGTTCTGAACATTTCCCATATCAACATAATGAAAAACGATTCCAAACTTTTCATAAATCTTACTGAATAACCTATAGGTGCCTCCATACATATCATTAGCAGCAATCACTTCATCGCCTGGCTTTAATAATTTTATCACAGAATCTGTTGCAGCCACGCCACTGCTGAAAGCCAATCCGAATTTGCCCTCCTCTATAACCGCAAGTGCCTCTTCCAGCGCTTTTCTGGTAGGGTTTTGGGATCGTGCATATTCATACCCTTTGTTTACACCGGGAGCTTCTTGCACATAGGTTGAAGTTTGGTATATCGGAGTCATGATTGCCCCTGTGCTTGGGTCGGGATGTGCACCTGCATGTATGAATTTTGTTGCGGGCTTCATTATTTCAAAGTTTAGTCATTGCAAGTTACGCTATTGGATTATGAATGCCATATCTCAGCGAAGTGCTAAATTTGCTTTATGTATTATAAGCTTGAAATTCCAGGGGCGTATCAGGGTATTATAGAAGATCTTGCTAAGTTGAGCCATGATAGTGATCAATTTGTAATCCATGATTTATTCCATCTTGAAAAAAACAATGGAGTTGGATTCTGGCAACGGTATGCTGAAAATAATTGGCTGAAAAATGGTATAAAAAATTCAAGTGAAATATTATTTTTTTCAACAATCACACAATTAAGCCTCGAATCACATTTTCCTTTATCAGTTGGGAAAACAAAACTTATAAAACCTTTTGTTGATGATCATATTCAACCTTTTGATGATGATGCAAAAGATGCTATTCGATATAATTTCGCCGAAGGGAATGCCTATTTTTTATATAATGGCCCTATTCATCCTGCTGGGAACGTATTGGAACTACTGAAAGGCTTTTCCATTTTCAAAAAGAAATTAGGTAGCAACATGAAGCTTGTCATGTCTGGTAAAATAGGAGCATATTCGAAACCTTTTTTGGAATTGCTGGATACATATAAATATAGAAGTGACGTTATTATAACTTATGATCTCTCAAAAGAGAATCATATTGAGTTGCTTTCTTCTGCTTATGCCATGATACATACTTGCAGGTGGGAGCGTTTTGGTATGCCTGTGCCGCTTGCAATGAAAGCAGGGGCTGCTGTACTTGCTCCCGACAATTCAGTGCATAGTGAAATGGCTGGTATGGCTGGAATGTTTTTTAATGAAAAAGATCCTGCTGATATCGGTGAGAAAATTATTAGAATCTACAAGGATGAACAAATGAGAAATGAAATGATCGGCACAGGAATTCAAAGGATGAAAAGCCATTCTTAATAAAGCGTCATTGAGGATTGGCGGATGATATTTAATTTAATAGTTGCTTTATTCATGATATCAAACTGCCTTTGGACTTTTTTTCATCATTCATTCGTTTATCTTTGCTGAATAATAAATTAATATGACTCAATCTACAATTTCAATAGATGTAAACCTCGATGAACAGAAGATTCCACATCAAATTTTGTGGAACGCAACACAATCGTCAAGTGAGGAAAAGCAAGAGGCAAAAGCCATGATGATTTCCTTTTGGGACGGAAAAGAGAAGGCAGCCTTGCGTATTGATTTGTGGACCAAGGATATGATGGTAGATGAAATGGCGGATTTTTATTATCAAACGATGATGACCATGGCAGATACTTTTGAAAGAGCAACCCATCAAAAAGAGTTGGTGGGAGAGATGAAAGAGTTTGCCAAGGGCTTCTATTCTAAATTCAAGAAATTGCAGCAGCAATAGTTTTCGTTCAACATAAAAAAATTATAAAACTTTAAAATAAATTATATGAGCCTTGAATTAACAATCAATGAGCAGCTAAAAAAAGCAATGTTGGCAAAAGACGAAAAAGGATTGCGTGGATTGAGGGCAATTAAATCAGCTATTCTACTCGCAAAAACTGCTGAAGGCGGTGCCGCGGGATTGTCTGAGGAAGCAGAAATTAAAATGTTACAAAAACTTGTCAAGCAACGAAAAGACTCCATTGAAGTATTTGAAACACAGGGAAGGGAAGATCTTGCAGTGAAAGAAAGAGAAGAAGTAGAGGTCATTGAGCAGTTTTTGCCAAAACAAATGAGCACTGAAGAAATAAAATTGGCAGTCGCAAAAGTGATTCAAGAGTCCGGGCTATCCGGCATGTCGGCACTTGGACAAGTGATGGGATTGGCTACAAAAAAACTGGCAGGCAAGGCGGATGGAAAGGCTATCTCTGCTGTGGTAAAGGAATTGCTTGGATCCTAAATTATTGACCAAAAAACCAATACATGTTGCTAAATATCATAGCTACCTTGCTTGTTGTACTTGCATTTTATAAGGGCTGGACAAAAGGATTGATCATGTCTTTATTTGTCCTTCTATCCTACTTTGTTGCTACTGTATTGGCATTGCATTTATCTGGAAAACTAGCAGGTTATTTTAAAGATTCGGCTGGCTCTGACAGCAAATGGTATTCTTTTTTGGCATTTATTGCCATCATGTTAGCTGGTATCATCATTGTTAGGTTGGTGGGTAAGCTTGTTGAAAAAGCTGCAGAATCGATTATGCTTGGAATGGTTAACCGAATACTTGGTGTGGTAGTCTACGCATTGATATACCTTAGTTTTTTATCAATTGTATTGCTCTACCTACGTCAGTTTGGTATTATGGAGGTTGATTCAGCCTCAAAAACCCAGGAATATCTCTTGAAATTGGGCGATTGGACCACCAATCAATATGGCAAGTGGCTTCCTGAAATGAAAAATCTTTTTAATAATTCAGCTGATTTCATCAAGGTAAAGGCTGATACTGTTATGTAATATATGTACATAGCCGTACCTTAAAACGCATTATATCAGGCATTTTACTTTTCTTTGTTGTATTACAAATCAATTGCATGACCTATACTATTCATCAGGACGGAAAATATAAATTCATCGAAGAGGGTGAGGGTCAGCCTATTATAATGCTTCATGGTCTTTTTGGTGCCATGAGTAACTATTCAGGTGTGATAGAGCATTTTAAGAAAACCCACAAGGTTATTGTGCCATTGCTTCCACTTTTTGAGTTGGACCTCCTTCATACCACCGTGGGCGGACTCGAAAAATTCTTCAATAAATTCATCGAACACAGGGATTATAAGGACATTCACCTCATGGGCAATTCGCTTGGTGGACATGTTGCATTGATTCATGTGCTCAAAACACATGACCGTATCAGGTCTCTTATTTTAACTGGAAGTTCTGGTCTTTTTGAAAATGGAATGGGGGATTCCTATCCAAAGCGCGGAGATTATGAGTACATCAAGAAAAAGACAGAGATTACTTTTTATGATCCCAATACAGCAACAAAGGAGCTAGTGGATGAAGTGTACCAGATTGTGAATGAAAGAATGAAAATCTTGAAGGTGATCTCCTTGGCAAGAAGTGCCATCAAAAATAACCTTGGCGAAGAGCTAAATCGAATCAATCTACCAACATTGCTAATATGGGGTAATAATGATTGCATTACACCTCCATTCGTTGGTCGGGAATTCAATAAGCTGATTAAAAACAGTGAATTGCATTTTATAGACCATTGCGGTCATGCACCGATGATGGAAGTGCCAAATGAATTTAACAAGATACTCGAACAATTTTTACATAAACTCAACATTTCTGCAGCAAATTCATTGTAATATTGGTCTAACTAGTACACCATGACGAATTGCAGTCAATTATCAGACCATCATATCAAAACAGTTGAAATACATAACCTGGTTTCAAATGCCATCGAAGTTATCGAACAGTTCGACCTACGTCATTTGCCCATTCTTGATGGAAAGCAGTTTGTAGGACTAATTGGCTCCAATGACTTGCTTGAAGCCGATCCTTCTGAAGAGCTTGTTTCACTTGATCGTTATTTCTTGAAAGCCTATGTAAGAACTGGCGATCACTTTTCGCTGGCATTACGGTTAAGGTCGAAGTTCTCAATCGATTTTGTTCCTGTCATCAATGAAAAAAATGAATGGGAAGGAAGTATATCTGCTTACAACATGCTTGATGAAATCAGCCGTATGATGGGCGTTGCAGATAATTCTTCTTTGCTGGTTTTAGAAATTAGTAGGGTTGACTATGCTTTAGGGGAAATCAACCGATTGGTTGAATCCAATGATGCTATAATCATGCAAGTAAATACTTTGCAAGATCCTTTGTCTGATATCTTTCAAGTTGTTTTAATAATTAATAAGGAGGACATCTCCGATATCGTTGCAACTTTTCAGCGTCATGAATATAATGTCATTTATTATTATGGGGAAGAATCATATTCAAACGAGCTTCAAAGCAATCTGAGCCATCTTCTGAATTACCTGAATATTTGACCTTGCTCTCTTTGTTAAATACACTCTGCCTTAGTCCCCAAATTTGTATCTTGCCAATCATGAAATTCCCATTGCGATATGCATTATTAGTGTTGATAATTTTTTGCAATAACTTAATTTTTGCACAAGAAAATCCAGGCGAAATATTTGCAGATGCACCCATCCTTGGACAATCCAAGGTTACCATCCGAAATATTAGCATTACAGGGAATAAAATCACAAAAAGATATATTGTCTTAAGAGAATTGCCATTTGAAATTGGCCAAGCCTATTCAATATCTGATGTTTTGATTGGATTGCAAAAGGGTCGTCAAAATATAATGAACACCACACTTTTTGTGTCAGCATCGTTGAATTTTACAAACTGGAACAATGATTCCTTGGATATTTATGTTGATGTAAAGGAACGATTGTATTATATCGCACTTCCTTTTTTCAGGCCCATTGACAGGAACTTGAATGTTTGGCTGAAGGACTATTCATTAAGCTTGAATAGGGTAAATTATGGGTTGAAATTTCTTGGAAAAAACATATCAGGAAGAAATGATCGGCTTAATATCTGGGCAACAAATGGGTATTCTAGAAGACTTGCTTTTAATTATTATAATCCTTTTTCAGATAAAACACTTCGGCATGGTTTTGGGTTTGATTTTTCATTCCTTCAGAATAAGGAATTGAATTATATCACGCTGAATAACAAACAACAATTTTTCAAAGACGATAATAAATTTTTACGCAAACAACTTTCCGCAAGTCTAATGTATTCATATAGACGGGGATCAGTGGAAAGACATTATGTAAAAGTTGGCTATCAGAGCGAAAGCATTGCCGATACTGTTCTTTCACTCAATCCAAACTATTATCTTAATGGCAGAAAAGAGGTTGCGTTTCCTGAAATCAAGTATACATATAACAACTTCGATCTTAATTATATTCCTTATCCAACCCGGGGGAAGATTATAGAGCTGGAGTTTACCAAGCGTGGCTTCACTAAGAATATGAACCTCTGGCAGCTTTACTTCAAGTATGGACGCTATTTCCCACTGCCAAAGAAAATGTATTTAAGTTCTATACTTGAAACACATCTGCGGCTTCCCTTTGATCAGCCATTTTTAAATCAACCTATGTTGGGTTATGGAGAATCTTTTCTTCGTGGGCTAGAGTATTATGTTATAGATGGGGTTGCTGGTGGCTTTGTGAGAAATACCATTGGTAAGGAAATATTCAATTTTAAACTCAAGACATCGCTGAAGTCTAAAGCGTATGAAACAATCCCATTCCGCTTTTACTTAAAACTGTATGGTGATGCAGGAATAGTTTACAACAAAAATAATTTGAATACCAATTTTCTAACGAATAAGATGATGTATACTGGAGGTATTGGTCTTGATATCATTAGTATATATGATATAGGAATTCGTCTGGAATATAGCTTCAATAACCTGCGGGAAGGCGGTTTTTATTTTCATAGAACAGATATCAAAAATTAATTTCCTCACTTAGCTTCAATTCGGCAAGGATTAGGACCCCTAATTGATCTTCGTTCTAGCTTCCTTCCATATTTTCTCCATTGAATCTTTTGAATTTATTATTATCTTGGGGACAAATGATTTTATGAAACTAGTAACCAAAATCCAGCTATCTGCTATGATGTTCATGCAATTTTTTGTATGGGGTGCATGGTATGGGCAAATGAGTAAGTATATGACCGATCAGCTGCATGCTACCGGCGATCAGGTGGGGAATGCATATGCTGCATTTTCTGTTGCTATGATTGTTGCTCCATTTTTTGTAGGAATGTTGGCAGACAGGTTTTTTCAAGCACAAAAGGTATTGGGAGTACTCAATATTTTAGGTGCGCTAATTCTTTATGTACTAACCACAATTACCAATCCAGATACTTTTTATTGGGTAATGTTATTGTACTGTATAACATTTGCACCAACCATTGCGCTTACTGCATCAATATCTATGCGCAACATGTCGAATCCTGAAAAAGAATTTCCTGCTATCAGGGTATTTGGTACCATTGCTTGGATTGCAGTGGTCAATTTAGTTGGATTTATGGGCGTTGGAGACAAGGTGACTATTTTCCAAATCTCCATGGTTTCTGCAGCTGTACTTGGAGTATTGTCATTTTTATTACCAAGTACACCTCCAACAGCAACAGGTCCTACTACATTCAGTCAAATTATCGGTAAGGATGCCTTTGTTTTATTCAAAGACCGATCTTTTCTAATATTCTTTATTTCATCAGTACTGATTTGTATTCCACTTTCATTTTATTATACTTGGGCTAACCCTTCTTTAACTGATGGATTTAAAGCAGCATTTCCTACAGCAGATCCTTCAACTTTTAGAATTGAAAATATGATGTCGTTGGGTCAAGTTTCTGAAGTCTTGTTTATGTTATTATTGCCATTGGCATATTCAAGGGTGGGGGTTAAAAATATTTTAATCATTGGTCTAGTTGCATGGATCATACGTTTTGTTTTCTTTGGATATGGAAATCCTGATACTTCGTTATGGATGTTGTATGGTGCTATTCTATTGCATGGTGTGTGCTACGATTTCTTCTTTGTGAGTGGAATGATTTATACAGATGCAAAGGCCGGAGAAAAAATAAAATCACAGGCGCAGGGATTGATTTCATTGGCAACCTATGGATTAGGCATGTTGATTGGTTCAATTGTTGCTGGAAAAGTAAAAGACCTTTATACAAAAAGCGAAGTTACACAGTGGCTGAATGTATGGCTTGTTCCTGCTGGAATCGCAGCAGTAAGTCTTTTGTTTTTATTATTATTTTTCAAAGATAAAAAAACAGCGAACGCTTAATTTCTAACTAATAATTTATATTTCATGGTAAGATTAGCAATGCTTGGTTCCGGCTTTATCGGACGATTTTATGCAGATTCCATTCAAGGTTTAAGAAGCAAAGATAAAATTGTTTCAATTTATTCTCGTAGGGAAGAACAAGCGAAAAAATTCGCAGACGATTATGCATGTGATCATTTCACTACAGTGATGGAAGAGTCCATCGCTCATCCTGATGTTGACATGGTTTGTATTTCACTTCCAAACAACTTACATGAGGAAGCAGTTATGCTATGCTGCAAACACAAAAAAGCTGTTATCACTACGAAGCCGCTTGGCCGAAATGCAATAGAAGCAAAGCGCATGTTGGAAGCTGTTGAAAAGGCAGGCATTTTCAATGGTTACCTAGAAGATCTTGTTTATACTCCTAAGTTTATTAAGGCACACGAAAGTGTGAAGAATGGTGCATTGGGTAGAATTCTTTGGGCTAAATCCCGTGAAACACATCCTGGTCCTCACAGTGATTGGTTTTGGGACTTGGAAAAAGCAGGTGGCGGATGTATTCTTGATCTTGGTTGTCATTGCGTAGAAATTACAAGGAGCTATATTGGAAAAGATATAAAACCAGTTGAAGTGATGTGTTGGGCGGATACGCAGGTGAAACCTATTGAAGCAGAGGATCATGCAATTGGTTTAGTGAAATATGAAAATGGGGCTATTGCACAATTTGAAGTGAGTTGGACATTCAGGGGTGGACTAGATTTGCGTGATGAGGTAATGGGAACTGAAGGAACCATTTGGGTAAATAGTTTTCTTAGAACTGGTTTTGAAATGTTCACCACCGGAAAGGGTGCTGACTACGTTGCTGAAAAAGCTGAATCAAATTCTGGTTGGTTGTTCCCTGTTGGTGATGAACTAAATGAGCTTGGATATAACCACATGTTCTTCGATATGTTTAACGCATATGAAAAAGGCACAAAGCCACGTGAGTTATTTTATGATGGGTATGTTGTGAATTCAGTATTGGATGCAGCATATAAAAGCGTGAAATCAAAATTGTGGGAACCTATAGTTATTGAAGATTGGCGTGGACAAGTGGGTCTCACAAAACCGAGTACCTTGGTTGAGTTTGATGCCGATCACTACCTTGTTAAAGAGGAAGTCACGCATTATGGCGCAAAAAAACTTATCTTAAAAGAGAAGAAAACAGGAAATATTATTGAGAGAATTCTTTCTTAAGTATACTCACTGAAAGCAAAAAGGCACAAAGTAAATTTATTTAAACTTTGTGCCTTTTTCGTTTCTATTTGTTCTCTGTCAGTTAAAGATATTTTCTGATTTCTTCAATCAACTCTCCTTTTGTAATCGGCGTTCCTTTTATTTTATTAAAGGGTTTCGCATCTACAAAATATACATCTCTGATAATTTTAATTAATTGGCCATTGTTTATTTCTGGAATCAGCACTGTATCAAAATTGGAAAGTATTTCCCCTAAATTTTTAGGGAATGGTCTGAGGTGCCTGATGTGTGCATGAGAAACAGCATGTCCTTCCGAAATCAAATCTAATACGGCACTTTTTATTGATCCAAAAGTGCTTCCCCATCCAAGCACAAGTACCTTGCCTTTTTCTTTTCCGCATTCAATTTTTTGTTCAGGGATATAATTAGCAATCAGGTCTACTTTTGCCTGACGTGTTTTAACCATGTGCTCATGGTTATCGGGCTCGTAGTTTACATTACCTGTTATATCTTGTTTTTCCAGTCCCCCAATGCGGTGTTCAAGTCCTTTTGTTCCTGGCACTGCCCAAGGTCTTACCAATTTTTCATCTCGTTTGTAAGGATGAAATTTCTCTTCATCTTCATTCAAACCTTTTTTGAAATTTACTTCAATCGGTGTCAATTGATCTGCTGTAGGAAACTTCCATGGTTCCGCTCCATTTGCAATGTATCCATCACTAAGAAACATAACAGGCACCATGTGTTCTAATGAAATTCGACATGCTTCATATATAGCACCAAAGCAATCGCTCGGGGTTGATGCTGCAATTACAGGCATAGGGCATTCACCATTTCTTCCATAATATGCTTGAAGCAAATCACTTTGTTCTGTTTTTGTAGGGAGTCCTGTTGAAGGGCCTCCTCTTTGCACATCGATAATCACCAAAGGAATCTCTAACATCACTGCCAAGCCTATGGCTTCTGCTTTCAATGCCAATCCCGGTCCGGATGTTGTTGTTACAGCAAGTGAACCACCATATGCTGCACCAATTGCTGAAGTGATGCCAGCAATTTCATCTTCTGCTTGAAATGTTTTTACATTGAAGTTTTTCAACCTACTCAAATCATGTAAAATATCAGATGCAGGAGTAATTGGATAAGACCCCAAGAACAAAGGCAATCCACTTTTTTCTGCAGCTGCAACCAATCCCATTGAAAGGGCTTGGTTTCCCATGATAGAGCGATAGGTGCCTGCCTGCATTTTTGCTTTTTCCACCGTATACCGAGTGGTGAATGTTTCGGTGGTGTCGGCGTAAAAATAACCTGCTTGTAACGCCTTGATATTTGCATTTAGAATCTCATCTTTCTTGCCAAATTTTTCTTTAAGAAATGATAAGGTACTTTCCATGTCACGGTTGTACATCCAATAGAGAAATCCAAGTACGAACATGTTCTTTGCCCTGTCTTTCTCTTTTGTTCCCAATGTGATATCCTTTAAGGCCTCACGTGTCATTTTGGTGATATCCATTTTGATGACATCAAATCCATCAAGTGAATTGTCTTCTAATGGATTTATTCCTTCGGGATAATTAGCCAATCGAAGATTTTTTGAATCAAACCCATCGGTATTTGCAATGATCTTCCCGCCTTTCTTAATTGCTCTGAGATTGGTTTTAAGTGCAGCAGCATTCATCGCTACCAATATATCACATAAATCACCCGGGGTATAGATTGCATCGCTTGAAAAGCGAAGCTGGTATCCACTTACACCAGGGATTGTTCCTATCGGGGCCCTGATTTCAGCTGGAAAGTCAGGAAAAGTAGCTAGGTCAATGCCTAGCAGTGCCGTATTATTGGTAAACTGACTTCCTGTGAGCTGCATACCATCTCCACTGTCACCAGCAAATTTGATAACAACATCATTCAACAGTTCTTCTTTTCTTATAGTCATGGGATTATTTTAACATGTTTATCTACAATAAGTTCAACAATTTTAAAAAGTTAGGCGGCGCTTATGCTGTTTTGCCATTGTTTAACTTTTGTAGTCTTACATGATTCAATGATTTTGCCTAATTTTAAGCTACAAAATTACTTAACATGTCGCTATTTAATTCAAGCAACCCTACCTTATCAGAAAAATCATTTAACAGGTCGATTTCAGTTCCGGGATCAGACACCATGACATTTAGTGGTACCCTTAATCGTTTTGGCTTCCTCTTTTTGATGGTGATGGCATCATCGGTATACGTTTGGAATGAGGCCAGTGTTGGAAACAGTGTGCAAGGTTATATTTTGGGTGGTGGAATTGGGGGACTGATATTAGCCATTGTGCTTATGTTTAAGCAACAG
>CAMBGO010000023.1 GCA_945866165.1 Chitinophaga pinensis
AAAAACTGGTAAGAGTTGGTTTTTATCAAGTAGTATTAATTTTACCAAAGGCCGTTTTATTACAGATGAAAACAAAAGTTCATCAATATATCAAATACAACCAAATGGATTGTATGCAATCGTAATGTCAAAAGTTCGCACCAAGCCATTAGATCATATCCCACCTATTTTTGGTAAGATTAGTATTGCCTACAAGAAAAAAAATATAGAACTTGAATTATTCCTGCTATTTAATGGATGGAAAAAACTCGATCAATACAATGCTGATGGTGAGGACAATGCACAATATGCGACCAAACTAGGTACTCCTTCATGGCAAACCCTGAACTTTAAAACATCCTATCGATTAAACAAATTATTGAGACTACAGGCAGCAGTAGAAAATTTATTTGACCTAAATTATCGGTTTTTCGCGTCTGGCTTCTCTGCTCCTGGTAGGAATTTTATAGTAAGCCTACGTACGGATTTATAGAAATTCTAGGTTTTTATATAAAAAGTCAAATTAGAATTGAACAAATCGAATAAAAAATAACTAACTTTCATTGACCAACAAACTTTTTCATGGTAGAAGAATTACTTCTTGAAGGTTGCAAGCAAAATGATTCATCAGCACAGCAGGAATTATACAATAAGTATAGCCCTAGGATGCTCTCAGTATGCTATCGTTATGCAAAAACACGTGAGGATGCAGAGGATATGTTACAAGAGGGTTTTATTAAAGTCTTCACACAAATTCACCAATTTGAATCGAGGGGATCTCTTGAAGGATGGATTCTCAGAATCATGGTTCATACATGCATTAACCATTTGAAAAAAAACAAGCGATTCAATGAGAGTATTGATCTTCTGCATGCAGAAAACATTGGCATCAGAGAGGATTATATTCCTTCGACATTGCAAGCAAAACAGGTAGTCGAATCTATTAGATCTTTGCCAATAGGATATCGTACGGTGTTGAATTTATATGCAATCGAAGGATACTCTCATAAAGAAATTAGTTCTATGCTTGATATTGAGGAAAGTACGAGCCGGTCACAGTATACACGTGCAAAAAGCCTTTTAGAGAGCATCCTTATTAAGCGAAATATTTTAACTCGACCATTGACAGTAAAAAACTGGTTTTCACCAGTCAAGGTTAAATAGAAAACATAGGTATTAGAAGGAAAAATGAAAAATAGTTTACCAGATAATTTTGAAGACTTTATAAAGGATAAATCAAACCAATACATGGTTTATCCTACTGATGAAGTATGGAATAAAATTGACAATAATCTACGTCCAAAGAAATACCTGGCTCCTTTGTTCATTGCATTGTTTATGATAAGCATTTCGAGTGGCCTGATTATATTGAACACAAAAGAAGAAAAAAATGTATTGTCGAAACCCGGACAGATTGCATATGCTTTTATTGAAAAAGGACCAATCAAAAGCCGCTATACAAAACTTGAAAACGTAAAAATAATTTCTAGCACCAAATTTAAAAGAAAGATAACACCAATAACAAAATCAACTATACTTACAAATAAAGAACTTGCAAATACAGGTGATGATAACCTGCTCTTTATTGATGCCCTTAATGGCTCTGAAAAAATTGAATTACCTGCAGGTATTCTAAATTTTAATGCAGGTAAAGGTTTGGATATTCATGCAACTTTAAAGCCTGACAAAAAGAATATAATTTCATCAACAATTGAATCTGTTATTGCTAAAGCCAAAGTAATTGGGAAAAATGCTCAGTGGCAGTTTTATTTGACTCCTAGCTTGAGCTACAGAAGACTAGAGGGAAAAGCAACCTCATCAGCCTATCAATATGCTGGTTTTCCGTATAGTACAAATTCATTATTTGCAAAGGATGTAAATGATGCCGTTAAACAACATCCTGATCTTGGTCTTGAAGTAGGAACAGCCATGCGATATCCATTAACCAACAAATTGTCTTTTAAAACAGGCTTGCAGTTTAATTTCAATCGATATCAAATAGACGCTCATAGAGGAGTTCCAGTGGTAGCAACATACGGTATGAATAATTATGGTTTTGGAGGAAGGACTCCAATCAATACAGTGTCTATTTATAGCAGTACGGATGGCTACAGAAAAACAACGCTTAAAAATGAACACATTATATTGTCGATTCCGATTGGACTAGAATATGTAATAGCAGGAAATAAAAAACTAAATTTATCAATCGCTTCTTCTATTCAACCCTCTTATCTTATTGGTACCAACGCATATCTTATCTCTACAGATCTAAAAAACTATGCAAAAGAACCTAGCCTTAATAGAAGATGGAATATAAACACAGCAGTAGAAGCAAGTGTTAATTTCCAATCAGGCTCATTCAGGTGGAGTATAGCCCCGCAATATCGCTATCAACTACTTTCCAGCTTCAAAAACAAATATCCAATAAAGGAAAATTTATTCGATATGGGATTGAAATTTGGGGTTATCAAAACAATCCGTTAATTAAATTCTTAAATTTTTCTACAGGAAACATCTGATGTAATTTTACATCATGTTAAGATTCGTATTCAGCATGCTTATGCTTTCTTCATTATTCCTATCATGCAATAAAAAACAGGAATCCAAACAACAATTTTATCCAATCAGCTATTTAATAGAACAGGAAATAGCCGTGATAGATTCATTTCGTTTACCAATAAAAAGATATTACCAAGATGTCAATCAATCTGATTCTAGTATTATTTCGATAACTGAATTAAGAAGCATAGTAAATGAACTGCTATTGAATAGTCTTTCAAGCGATGGTGCCCTAAATAATTATGAGGAGACAACCATCAATGACATGAACCTGGACTTTATTACCCTATCCTATACTACTACAGAAAAAAATATTAATAAAATAAAACTTCACATTGATCCAATAAATGAAAAAGTAAAAAGTTTATATGCTGAAAAAACAGACAGTCAACAGGATTCAGTATTTACAAAAAAAATATTGTGGACAGCTGGCAGGCAATTGCTCATTAATACAATATCAAATGTCAACAATCGTATATTAACAACTACCGAACGCTATAACTGGTCATTAAATTATTCAAAATGAATCAGTTGATATTTTTAACCATCCAGAAAACACTGCCAAATGAACCTGGCATTTATAAATATTTTGATGCAGGGAAAAACTTGCTTTATATAGGCAAAGCTAAAAATATTAGAAAAAGAGTCAGTTCCTATTTCACAAAAAACAATCAATCGTTCAAGACACATGAACTTGTTAAGCAGATTGATAAAATTGAATTTACCATTGTCAATACTGAGCACGATGCCTTGCTATTGGAAAATGCACTAATTAAAGAATTTAGACCTAAATACAATATTGAATTAAAAGATGATAAAACATACCCATATATTGTAATAAAAAATGAGCCCTTTCCTAGGGTATTTCTCACCAGAAGAAAAATCAATGACGGATCTAATTATCTTGGACCATTTACTTCAATAAAAAAACTCAGGGAATTACTGTCATTTATAAAATTAAATATTCCTCTTAGAACCTGCAGTCTAAATCTTAGCCAAAAAAATATAGATGCAAATAAATTTAAAGTGTGTTTAGAATTCCAACTGGGCAATTGCAAGGGACCATGTGTAGGAAAACAATCGCTTGATAACTATGATGAAGGACTTAGGCAGATCAAGCATATTCTTAAAGGAAATTTTACTGAAATTATTACACACTATAAAAAATTACAAAATGAGCATATTGAAAAAATGGAATATGAAGAGGCTCAACAACTACAATATAAAATAGGAAACCTAAAAGACTTTCAGTCACAATCGGTTATTGTTAATCCAGCTTTGGGAAACCTCGATATTTTTGGTATTGAATTTTTAGAAGATAAGGCATTTATTAGCTACCTCTCTGTTCGTAATGGGACCATCACCAACTCAAAAACGATTACTTTTCAAGAAAAGATTGAGGAAGATAAAGAGGATTTGCTCTTGCAATCGATCGCACATTTTCAAACTCTGTTTGGACTAGATGCTACAGAAGTTATTATTCCTTATCCTCTTAATTTCAGTACAGGAAACTGGAAAATAACTGTTCCAAAAGCAGGTGAAAAGAAAAAACTGCTTGACTTGGCAACATCCAATAGTAGGTTTTTCAAAGAAGAGGAAATTAAAAAGAACATGCTTCATCTTGAAGAAAAGCATGGCAGTAAAGTTGCATTGATTGAAAAAGTCAGATTAGCACTATCCCTAAAAGAAAGGCCTCTTCACATAGAATGTTTTGATAACTCAAATTTTCATGGGGAATATCCAGTATCAGCGATGGTATGCTTTAAAGAAGGAAAGCCCAGCAAAAGTGAATACCGCAGGTATAATGTGCAAGATGTTAAAGGGATCAATGACTTTGCCACGATGAAAGAGGCTGTTTATAGAAGATATCATAGGCTAACTGAAGAACAAGCAAGTCTGCCACAGCTGGTAATTATTGATGGAGGAAAAGGACAACTCGGAGCAGCCATGGAAGCAATTGAAGCCCTAAAGCTAAATGGAAAAATGACATTGGTGGGACTGGCAAAAAAGCAAGAAGAGTTATTCTTCTATGGTGATAAAGAATCGTTGAAACTTCCAGTTGACGGCGAAGTGATGAAATTCATTAGAGGCATAAGAGATGAGGTTCATCAATATGGAATCAGTTTTCATAGAAAAAAAAGAAGTCAAGGCACTTTTAAAAACGAACTTGAAAAAATTAAAGGTATTGGAAAGAAAACAGCACAAGATCTTCTATTACAATTCAGATCTGTTAATGCAATAAAAAAGTCTAGTAAAAACGAACTGGCTGAAGCGATAGGAGAAAGCAAGGCTTCTTTAATATTTAGTTACTTCCATTCATAAAAATAGCCATCATAAAGACGGCTATTTTAGAAATTGAATACTTTATTTAGTAAGACCAAAGTCCTTGTTCAAAATTGAATATTTTAGTCTTTAGGTTTTCCCCTTCAAGTAACCTTAAGATGTCGTCCTTGATATACGACTTGATAAAATAGTCATAGGGATTTTCAATGGAAGTCTTGATAATATAACTAGAGAAATACCGGCTTTCAAACAATTCTTCCCAGCTCATTTTAGCACCAAAATTCTTTCCATTGTAGACTTCATACAAAGCCAATACAGGTCTTAAATCTGGATAGTATACCCAAAACATAGGCGATTCTCCTAAAACAGTTCCAGTAGCTTCATCGATGAAAGACTTTACGGGTGCAATTCCTAAAATTCTCACATACATTTTTGAAGACTCTTTATCGAATACCCATTCTTCTTTTAATCTAAACTTTACAATTTCGTCAGGATTAAATTCTTTACAAACTACAGAGTCTTTAAAAATCCCCTTTGATCCTGTAGGATCTTTTTCCCAATCAATTACAGATACGGAATCGCATTTTCCTGAGATTACTTCACCCACCCTTTGAATAGTCATTGGGGTTGTAAAGCGGTCATCAACTGTAGGATCAAATACTGTTACATCTCCCTTTTTTATTGAAGTCAACAGTATATTTAAAAAGCGCTGGTTTCCATTATCATCATCCGCTTTATACCTGAACGAAAGATTCATTTTCTCCCTTATGTCAATTTCTCTCCATACACGCTCCCTATACCATGCATCATCTTCCCTGATGTGTTCATATGCAAGTGGGGTTCTGCTTTTAACCAAATTACGATCAACAGCTGCATCAGGCCGGAGGGAAATCCGAACTGAATCGAAAGCGAAAGGATCTTTTTTAGGAGGCTGTATTGGTTTAACAGCTGTATCCGCCATTACCACATTTAGATTTGAATCAATAGTTTGGGTGTTGGTGATTTTAGAAGTCGTCGGCTTTTCTACCTTTTTTTTAGGGGTATTGGTTTTCTTTCTTGTTTGTGCAAATCCGTTTAAGAATAGCATTGAAAACAAGGAAAAAATCAACAGATATTTGGTGCCTTTGAGCTTCATTTATTCTTTTTTTGCAGCGATTATTTTAAATTATAAGAAAGACTTCCACTAAGCGTTCTTGTACGTCCACCTGGATCCCTAACTACAATATCAGTAATGGCGACCAAAGCACCTGGCTTTAGCTTTCCAACAAGATTTGCAGCAGCACCTGTCCAGCGACTTCCTTTATTATCAACCGGTGAGTAATCAGGTATATCAGAACTTACAGCACCGATACGATAACTTACAACTTCAAATGGTGCATCAAATTCCGCATCCTCAAGTTTAGCAATAACCCCACCCATTGCTTTAAAATTCGCAGATGGAACAGCTCCTTGTTTTAGATTCCCAACAAAAGCAGCAGGGCTTGGCAGTTGTTTTACACGAAACATAATCTTACCTGCAGATTTACCTTCAATCATTACTGAAACAGTATGCTCTCCTGAAGCTCCTTGATTTGGCTTTGCAATGTATTTGTTACCGCCAACCTTGGTAATGGCACCGCCAGAAAATTGTGCAGATACTTTTTCACTACCCGCGCCAGCAGTAATTGTAAGAGGATTGTCAACACCGATATACAAGACATTCATTTTATCAGGTGATACAGCTACACCAGAGGGAGCTCCGACTGTATAATCAACTTTTTTTGATGTAGTCTTAGATTCACCAGTATTCGGGTCTATAAATGTTACATTAACATTCATGCTTCTTGAACCAGTACCTCCAACATTGAATTTATATTCTGCAACTCCATTGGCATTTACGGGTATTCCCCTGCCATCAATAGTTACAGTTGGCTTAACATTTGAGTTGAATGCTCCTAAGCCGGCGTTAACCAACATTTCTTCGCCTGGCATCAAATATGTTGAATTCGTTCCAACCAATGGTTCAAACTTATCCATAACTAACTTTACTGCACCAACCTGACTGATACAAAATGAAGCAGCCATGTTTTCGGAATTCTTAACATCATTCTGAAATTTGCTAAGCATTGTAAGCGCCGCAACAGTTGGAGTCATGTGAAAATAACTTGTATTCCAATCTTTAATCTTGTCACCGGTACCTGAATTGCCTGATGCTGATTTAGGTACTTCTAAGTTTAATGGGATTTTATTACCAATACCAGCCGCCATATCTTTATCAATTGCCAGAAGTTTGGTTTTGAATTCAGATAGTTCATCATATAAAACCTTTCCTTGACCCTTTGTATCAAAGAGTCTTGTAGCAGCATCGATATTATCTTCTTTAAAAGAGCCATCTTCTTGAAGGTCAGCCTCTTTTTTTAAATCTTCTTTTAACTTATCTATCAGCTGTGAAGCTTCATCTGCCAAAACCTTTACCTGATCTGCTTTGGGTTTCCATATCTCTGCTTTTTGCACAGATTTTGGATCTTTCAGCATTTCGGTAAGATTTGAATATATGCCAGTAGTAGAGACAGAAAGAAGGTTGTTCGATTCTTTAAGGCTATTGTCTACTACTTTAAATGCATTTAATATTTCAGCAGACACGTTCAATGCAAGCAAGGCCGTCAACACCAAATACATTATGTTGATCATCTTTTGCCGCGGGTCTTTGGGAAGTGCCATATTCCAGAATAATTTTAAAAGTTAATACTTAATTTATTTGAAACCTACGCACGTCCTTGCATTGCAGCAAGCATGTTTCCATAAACGCTGTTAAGACTTCCAAGGTTCTTAGCAAGCAAAGCGATTTGTTCTTGTGTTTTCTTTGCATCCTCAACGCTATTCTGCATGTTTTGGGCTACTTGACCCAATTTTTCATAAAATGAATTCATGGCTTTAATATGACTTCCTGAACCCTCAAGTTCCATTTCATACATTTTATTTAGTGAACCCATATTTTTAGTAAGGTTTTGAACTTGTTGGCTAAATGCTTCAGATCCTTCGGTTGCCTTGTTGAAGGTTTGTAATGAATTAGCAGCATTAGAATAGGCCTCCTTTACATTCTGAAGAGCCGCAGTAGCCTCTTTTGTTTTGTTAGTATATTCAACGGTTGCTGCACTTACATCCCCCATGGCAGACATACTTTGAACTGTGCTGTTGAACTTTGAAAAACTTTCGTTTAATTTTTTGAGATTATCCTGACTGATTTCCTGTTCAATAGTATCCTTCAACATATCAAAACCTGGCGTGCTTGAATTTTTTCCAAGTCCGTTTTCAAGGGTTTTACCTAAATCAGCCAATGGATCTTTTGGATGATAAAATGCATAGATAATGAATATTGCTGCTTCAGTTAGCAACCCAACAGTAAGCATAAAATCCGCGTAAGACTTATGAAGAATCTTTGCCCAAGCACCAAAAATAACAACTGCAGCACCTATGCTTACAACTGCATTTACAATTTTGTCTTTGTCGAACTTTTGATTTTTGTCTGCCATAAATAATGATTTAAGGGATTCTCTTTAGTTTTGATAAAATTTCTTAACGATTTTGAGTGGTGTTATTTTTTTGAAGGTACAGGTGGCAGGTCTATTACACACCTAAAACCAATATAAGATTTTGTTGTATCCTGATATTCATAGTTTCTACTGCTTGTTTGAAGAAAATAGCCAACGTCTTTCCAACTTCCACCACGAACAACTTTTCTCTTCATTCTTGGCGCCTCGTTATCATTAGCAGTAAATCTGATATCTGGATTCATATCATGCTGAAAATTGTAAGCACCCTCATAATATAAAGAAGATGTCCACTCTGCAACATTTCCGGCCATATTATACAACCCGAAATCATTAGGCCAATATGCATCTGCACGCACTGTATAGAACCCGCCATCCTCAGGATAATTGCCCCTTCCAGGCTTAAAATTGGCAAGCAAACACCCTTTTTTATTTCTTAAATATGGACCTCCCCATGGATAAGGCACTTGAGATCGTCCGCCGCGTGCTGCAAACTCCCACTCTGCTTCTGTTGGTAATCTGAAGTCTGACTCTTGCATTCGTTTTTTAGACTCTAAAAATGCATTAAAATACATGCTTCTCCACTCGCAAAAGGCAGAAGCTTGTTTCCAGCTAACACCTACAATTGGGTAGTTTCCGTATGCAGGATGTGAATAATATTTTTTTGACATCGGCTCATTATACGAATAGGTGAAGTCGCGAATCCAAACCAATGTATCTGGATAAATTTGCGTATCCCTTTTTACGATGAAATTCGATCTTGGCTTATTAGAATTTGACCTTTGAGCAGCCTCTTTATAATTGAATACTTCTGAATGAAAAACTATTTTATAGGCATCAAACTCCTTTTTCCCATTAATACGATTTTCTGGGGTCACCATTAAAACACTCAACTGCTCTTGAATTTTAGGGTCTGACCATTTAATTGTTTTAGCCTTTGTCCAATCAACCAAGTCCACGTCATCAGGACCTTTTTTAACATATTTCAATAGGGTTGAAGCAATTGAATCTCTAACCCAATTTACAAACTGACGATATTCGTTGTTTGTTATTTCAGTTGCATCCATCCAAAAACCGTTGATAGATACTTGTTTGTTTCTTGCAGTAAAAGAATAGCTGATATCTTCATCACTAGGACCCATATGAAAGGTTCCTGAAGGCACATAAACCATTCCAAAAGGTTTGGGAGTTACATATTTACTAATTCCTGTACCAACCCCATGCAACTGACCATCTTGAATAGTAGATGATTTGGAGCTCTTTCCACAGCCAGCGGATGCGAGAAAAATCGCTAAAAATCCAAACATTCCAAAATAGCGGTTTGACATAATATTAAATTACAGATAAACGTGGTAACAAATATAAATCAAATAATCATACTAATTTTTCTCATAACTAGTTAATAATCTAAATTTTAACAAGCTTGAAACACCTCTATAACATTCTTTTAAGCTCTACCGTTACGCAAAAAGCAAGCTAGCTTATTTTATTGCATTAAAAAGGGCATCTTCGTCATAAAAGGGTTTTCTACATGTATAATCTTTACATAAATAGTATGATATTGATTCATTAGGATACTTACCTCTCATCAATGGATAATTCTCGTTATTCATTTCGGATGTCATGAATACTTTGTTTGGAAGGAATTTCCTCAAAAACTGGAAGCCTGCGCTATTGGCAGACTTACCGAGAATAACAATTTCATTGGTGCCATGAAACTGCTCAATGATCAATTTTGACCAAACCCCATTTGACAAAGGATGACTAATTGATTGTTCCCTTATGAATTCAATCATTGTTTCGGATCGCTTGATTTTATCACTATCATTCGTCAATATCCCTACCCTACGTAAGTTACCAGCCATAACTGCATTCCCAGAGGGCAGTGCCCCATCATACAAATCCTTTTTCCTGACTAATATATCATGTTGAAATTTAGGTGTGAAATAATAATGCAAGCCCTGATCATCACTGAAATTTTCATCAATATAATTCATCAAGGATAAGGCCTGCTCTAGATAAACCAAGTCTCCAGTTGGTTCATATATATCTATTAATGCGTGGCATAACAATGCCAGGTCATCTAGAAATGCATTGATTTTGGCATGCCCATGTTTATAGGTGTGTCTCCATTGTTTTGCAACAGGGTCAAAAAAGGTATTGATTAAAAAAGAAATATTTTTTTTAGCTAGTTCCATTAGAGAAGGATCCGAAAAAGTAACTGCAGCCTTGGTAAGCGCCTGGTTCATTAATGCATTCCAACCCAATAAAATCTTATCGTCAGTAATTGGCCTTTCCCTTAGTGATCTAATAGCCAATAATTTATTAATTGAACTTGCAATCAAATCAGCTGCTTCTTTCTCATCTAGTCTGAAAGATAACCTCCATTCCTCAAAGTCCATAACAAGCCTTGGAATATTAATTCCCTCCCAATTGCCTTCTTTACGAATATCAAAATACTTGGCTATTGATGATGCATCATCACCCAATACAGCATGAAATTCTTCATAGGTCCATGTATAAAATTTTCCCTCTACCCCTTCACTATCAGCATCAATAGCTGAGTAAAAAGCAGCTTCATCTGTCATCATCTCTCGCCTTATAAAATCAATGGTTTGATAGATGACTTTCTTGAAATCTTGATCGCCAGTTAGCTGAAACGCCTCCGCCATAACAATTGTTAACAAGGCATTGTCGTAGGTCATCTTTTCGAAATGGGGTGCTAGCCATTCCTTATCAGTTGAATACCTACAAAAACCGCCCCCAACCTGATCATAAATTCCACCTCGCATCATCTTTTTAAGACTTAACAGTGCTTGTTTGAATGCTGTTTCATTGCCAAAAAAATAATAGCACCTGAATAAATAACTTATAGTAAAAGTTTGAGGAAATTTAGGAGAATTGCCAAACCCGCCTTCAACCTGATCTGCCGCACCCATTATTCTTTCGAACATGCGTTCAAGATCACTCTTGGAAAATTGATTGTCAGAAGAATCATTGATAATAGAACGTGTTTCAAAATCAAAAGTATTAGCGCTATTCAAATGATTGAACAAGTTGTTTGCCTGCTCTTCTATTTCTTGTCTTCGTGTTACAAAGGCATTGCTAATTTGCATTAGCAAATCCTTCCAAGAAATTCTGTTTTGATATTGTATTGGAGGATAATAAGTGCCACCATAAAACGGCCTGCCATCTGGGGTTAAAAACATATTCAATGGCCAACCGCCATGCCCACTAATAGCTATAAGTGCATCCATAAAGAGGTGGTCTAAGTCCGGCCTTTCCTCTCTATCCACCTTTATACAAATGAAATATTTATTCATCAGTAAAGCGGTCTGCACATCCTCAAAACTCTCATGCTCCATCACATGACACCAGTGACACGCTGCATATCCAATGCTTATTAAAATGGGTTTGTTTTCATCCACTGCCTTTTGTAATGCTTCAGGCCCCCATGGATACCAATCAACAGGATTATTTGCATGTTGAAGTAAGTAAGGACTTGTTTCCTGGCCCAGTCTGTTTTGGTTTGGCATTTATTTATCCTGGCCTTCCAGAATTGATTTTAAAGTAAGCTTACTTAGATTTTACCTTGCTGGCGCTCAAAAATTTCTCCAATGCTGCAACCATAGAGGGGGCTTGGGGATCAGGGGCTTTAATGTGAAGACTTAGACCAGCATCTTCAACGGCCTTTGAAGTATTTCCTCCGAATGCACCAATGAAAGTGCCATTTTGAGTGAAACCCGGAAAATTTTCTATGAGACTCTTAACACCGCTTGGCGTGAAGAAACATATAACATCAAAATCTTTTGAAGACAACTCAGACCTTATATCATTACTAATCGTCTTGTACAAATAAGGAGTTGCATATTCACAAGAGCTGTTTTTTAACCACCCTACAATTTCATTATCCTGCTGGTTCTCTGAACAGGGGTAAACAAAACGTTCATTTTCTTTATGCTTACTAATCACATCAAATAAGCCCTTGTTGGTTCCATCAGCACTAAAAAAAACCTTTCGCTTTCTATATAAAATAAACTTTTGTAGGTAGAGGGCTACAGATTCACTAATACAGAAATACTTGGTATCAGGGGATATAACCAATTTAATTTCTTCACAAATCCGGAAGAAATGGTCAATTGCATTCTTACTGGTTAAAATAACGGATGAATAACTTACTATGTCGATTTTCTGTTTCCTGAAATCTTTGGAAAGTATTCCTTCTAGCTTTATGAAAGGGATGAAATCCATTTCAACATTGTGCTTTCGAGCAAGTTCGAAATAAGGTGATTTGGGTGATTCCGGCTTGGGCTGAGTAATCAGAATTTTTTTTACACCTATCTTTTCACCAGCAGCTGATTTGTTACCGTTTTTAATCATGTCCAATCAGAGATATTTTGCAAAATTAATCATTATTTTCTTTAAACAAAAAATGAAAAATTAGAGAAAGGTTGTATAAAACAACTATATGTCACTTATTTCTAAAACAAATCGACACAAAATTTTAGAAATGCATGAAAGGCTCCCTTCATAGAAAGCCATTTAACAAGACTGCTGAATTCTCTTGCAAAAATTTTAAAACCACCAGAGTTGGTAACATTTCAAGTGAAAGAAACCCAATCATAAACTCAGGCAAACCAATTTTAAAAGGCTGGCTAAAAATAAGAAATGCATTTACAACCCTTACTAATAATAAACCAATCAGCACAACAATGGAAAGGGTGAAAACAACTCCAGAAAAACCATCTATTCCAAATGCCATAAATGCAGAAGAAACCAAAAGTATAAGGCCCATGGCTTTGTTAACCAAGGACAAATATGAAAAATAATGATCGAAAATGCTCTTTTGTTTGAATAACCACCCACAGAGTTGTAAAAATAAAAACTTAAAAAGATAAAAAATTGTAATCACCAATGCACATGATAAAATAAAACCAATTGGATTCAATCTATTGTAACCATATATCTTGCTCAGTGTAAAATATATAAAAAATGAAGATGAAAAAACAAACAGGATGTTCATCATTAGCGAAGGAATACTTGTATTGAGCTTCGTTTCCCTAGACTTATCCTGAGTAGATCCTTTTCTAAACAAAAGGCTAAGAATAACTTTTATATATTCAGGTGATATAGAAAGGATGGATGCCAAAAAAAGAAATAACATAACGTAACTATAAAAAAGCCAATCTAATGCTGACCTCAACTTGATTGTCAATACCCTTGAAGCGATTCCAGGCAAGGTCTTGAAATACATAGACTCTGCAATAAATGAAGTTACTGCCTTTCCGTAGACACTTTTTTGTATTGGTTTTTTAAAAAGATTTAGTTGCTCTGTTGAAACTGGACGGTGTGAAATAATAAAATCCTTGCGGATAGAATCTGCCTTTAATGAGTCAATATTAAAAGCATTAACATTCCTTACCTCAACGAAACTATCCTGAGAGAAAAGGCCTGTAGATAAAATCAACAGGAGTGCTGTAAAAAATTGGTAGATTGTAATACGCATTACAATAGCAAAATTATCCCTTTATATAATTGAAAAATTAAAACAAGCTCACAAAACCAAAATGAATCTTTGACTCCCTAAAATTAACCGAGCTTGTTGGCTGTTTACCCACCGCATAGGCTAGTTTGAATAATCCTGATTTGGTTTCAAAACTCAATCCCAGCCCTATTCCAAAGAAATTTCCCTTGAAGTTGTTTTCCAAAGCCCTTCGTTGAATATTTGCCCCGTCTAAAAAGGTAAAAAGATACGAGGCAGGACCAATTAGGTATCTATACTCAATTGATGCAATGAAATATTGACTTGCAAAAATGCTTTCCTCATCAAATCCCCGAAGGGTATTGATCCCACCAACTTGAAACAATTCATTTGTCAGTGACTTTTCTGTTTGAATTAATCCGGCTTTGATGGCTGACTTAATAGTTGACTGTCGTCCTAATTTACTGTAATAGTCGACTTTACCTGATGTACGAAATTGAGAACTATTTGGTGGAATAGTATCATAAAGCGTTTTAAAGTTAAAGGGCTTTCCAAACTGATCCTGCTGTATTGATATGATGGCATTATTTTTTTGAATGTTGCGTATGCCTCCGGCAAACCGAAAATTCCATTCCAATCCAGAGCGGGGGTTAAAATTATCATCCGTGCCATTAAATCCCATCTCCAACCCTATATTTCGATTTGAAAAATCCAAGTACCCAGGCAATTTTTTTGTTGACTTTATCAGATTAGTATCAATATCCAATAGGCTACTGGTAAATTGTTGGAAAAATAGCTTTGCAGTGTACTGGTTTGAAATAGCATATTGCAATCCTATTCTAGTATTGATTGTGAGAAAACTAGAATCTTTTTTCAATAAGTTGAATTGAAAATCAATACCTGCGTTTGAGTTAAACAGGTATGGCTTTTGAAATCCGATTTGCAAGCGGGGTGATTGAACCTGTATCTGTTGCCAACTCAAAGAAATCATTTCACCGCCACCAAATGAATTTCGAAGTTGCATATCTGCTTCTCCTGTCAACAACAATTTACTACGAAGCTGGCTGTTGGATGGCATAAGTCCTGCCAACAAACTAATTTGGCTACTTCGCTTCGTTTCTAGATTAAGGTTAAGGGCTGACCCTGTGCCATACATTAAAATATCCCAGGGTTTAGACTCCTGAAAGAAGCTCGATTGAGCAATACGTTTGGACAATCCGTTCAAAATGGATTTTTTATAAATGGAACCGGGTTCTATGTTCAAATACTTTGCAAGAAAATTTTTTTGAAACCGTACATTACCATTAACAACTATACTATCAATATGATACAATGGTCCTTTAAATACACTTAACATTGCATTTAGATTACTACCATCAAAAAAACTACTGTCAAATTTTACTGCAGCAAAAGGATAACCATTGTTTTCATAAAAATCAAGGATGCGTTCTTTCAACTCAATCAATTTTGCAGGTTCAATTAAGATACCTTTTGAAAATTCACTCTCCAACCCGAAATTTAATAGCTCAGCAGAAATAACACTATCTACTTTTAGTTGCCCCCATGAATATTTTGTACCAAGATGAATCCAGGCAACTGTTTTTATACCAGACTTAACCAAACTATCCAGCGATGCTGCTAGGTAGCCTTGTTTCTGCAACAGTCGAAGTAATTCTATTTTCAAAAACTGATCGCAGGCCTCAGGAGAATTGAAAAATTGATAACTAACAAGTATGTCTTGACTTACTAACTTATCTTTATCAATATCCATTATCAGGAGTTCGTATTTCCCCTGACAGAAGATAGGTTTTGAATAAAAAACAAATGAAATTAACAGGAATAATATGGTGATTGATTTACGCAACATTACAAATCTACACCGCTTCCTTTAATCCACTACACATGGCAGGAATTTACATACATATCCCCTTTTGCAAAAAAGCCTGTCATTACTGCAATTTTCACTTTTCCACCTCCAATGATGGCATTGAAAGCATGATAATGGCTATTGAAAAAGAGATTTTATTGAGAGAAGAAATACATAATCAAGAAATAAGTACAATTTATTTTGGAGGTGGTACACCATCAATCATTCCAATAAATCTATTAACAAGGCTTCTTAAAAGTATACATTCAAAATACAATGTATCCAGTAATGCAGAAATTACATTAGAAGCAAATCCAGATGATATAACCCAAGAAAGGTCCATCGAATGGAAATCCATTGGCATCAACAGGTTTAGTATTGGCATTCAATCTTTTATTGAAAGCGACTTACAATGGATGAACAGGGCGCACAATTCAATTCAATCAAAAAAAAGTATTGAAATCATTCAATCTGCTGGATTTAAAAATTTCAGCATAGACCTTATATACGGAACGCCTGGACAAACGATTGAACAATGGAATGATAACCTTGATATTGCGTTTGGTTTCAATATCCCCCATCTGTCATGCTATGCACTCACAGTGGAAGAAGGTACTGCATTGCATAAGATGATTGCAAATAATAAAAAACAACATGTTGATTCAGATCTTCAATCAGTTTTCTTTGAAACGCTTATGAAGAGGGCAAGACAGGCAGGCTATTCTCACTATGAGATATCAAATTTTGCAAAGCCCACGATGGAGAGCAAGCATAACACCGCTTATTGGGAAGGCATTCCATATTGGGGCTTTGGCCCGTCAGCACATTCTTTTGATGGTAATAAAAGGCGCTGGAATATTTCTCATAATATAGACTATATCAAGTCAGTTGAAAATAATATAGTCCCTTTTGAAGAGGAAACACTGGATGAGGTTGATCATTTGAATGAATATATCATGACTTCATTGAGAAGAAAAAATGGCATTGAAAAATCTGTCATCATAGAACGCTGGGGAAGTAAATTTTTGAATCAAATTGATAATGAAATAGCACCATTTGTAAATTCAGGCAAAGTTGAAAATTCACAAACCCATTATTTACTGAAAGATGAAGGAAAGTTTTTTGCAGATGGAATAGCTGCTGCACTTTTCGAACTCAAAAAAAATTAACTAAAAAAGATTTTTCTCGATCTGCTTGAACTCTGCCTGCGGATCCTTGCCTTCCCACAAAATTCTGTATATTGATTCGGCTATCGGCATGGAGATTTTAAATTCTTTTGCCAGTTCGTGTATCGCTATAGAAGAAGGAATGCCTTCCGCAACCATTTGCATTGAAATTTTTGTAGCTTCAACAGAATAGCCCTTCCCAATCATGTTACCAAAAGATCTATTTCTACTGAACAAGGAATAACAAGTTACTAGCAGATCGCCCAGGTATACCGATGAATTATAATTTATAGCATCACCACCACCGATATTTGAAGAAACTGAAGAGAGGAAATGTTGCATTTCAGCAGCAGCGTTGGAAACAAACACACTTTGGAAATTATCGCCATATCCTAGGCCATGTAAAATACCTGACCCCAATGCATATATGTTTTTTAGAACCGATGCATATTGAACTCCAATAATATCTGTACTGATAACTGTATTGATATAATCAGTCTTAAAGCAATTTGCTATTTCAACTGCCAATAATTTATTCGAAGATGAAAAAGTAAGATAGGAGAGCTTTTCTGCAGCCACTTCTTCAGCGTGACAAGGGCCCATAATGGTTACATAATTATTTTCATCAAATCCGGCAATAGATTTAAGGTACACATTCATCAATCCATTGTTATCAGGAAGGATTCCTTTTACTGCAGAGATTATTTTTTTATGTTGAAGATAGTCCTTGAATGGCTGAATATACTCCATTGTATAGGCAGAAGGAGTAGCGAATAGAATGATATCAGACTGATTATATGCCTCTTGAGCCGAGGTGGTTAAAAACAACTTATCGAGGTTGAAATATACCGAACTTAAATATTTCGGGTTATGATGTCTCGTTCTGATGTGCTCAGCCATCTTTTCTGAACGTATGCACCAACAAACATTGTGACCATTATCCGTAAGGATTTTTGTCAAGGCAGTACCCCAGCT
>CAMBGO010000024.1 GCA_945866165.1 Chitinophaga pinensis
TGAGTACTATGAATTGCTCTATAAATAATCATTTTCTAATATCGTACTTCATTAAAGTATCTATTCATGCAGATGATGTTAGTATTTAAAGAAACATCTTTAACCTCAACTTTATAGCATGATACTCCCTATTGTTGCATACGGTAATCCTATTTTAAGAAAGGTTTGCAATGACATTAATTCCACCTATCCGGATTTAACAAAGTTGATTGAAGATATGTGGGAAACCATGTACAATTCCCATGGAATGGGCTTGGCAGCTCCACAAATAAATAAGGATATAAGAGTTTTTGTGATAGATACTATTCAGGTGTACGAAAAAACCGAAGAAGATGACATGGCACAGTTCGATGGCGAACAAGGAATGAAAAAAGTATTTATCAATGCAAGAATTATATCTTTAAACGGAACGCCTTGGTCTTGTGAAGAAGGCTGCCTTAGTTTGCCTGGTTTCAGGGAAGAAGTAAGCAGGGAGAGCACCCTTACGATTGAATATGTCAATGAGAATTTTGAAACGATAACAGAAACCCATAAAGGCCTCAATGCACGTGTAATATTACATGAATATGATCATATCGATGGTAAATTATTCATTGACCGTATTCCTCCTTTCAGAAAAAAACTTCTAAAGAAAAAACTCGACGACATTACAGATGGCCGTGTGAAAGCGGGGTATAAGATGGTGTTTTTTAAATAAGACGTCAGGAGTCAGACGTCAGAAATCAGAAGTCAGTAATCAGATTTAAAAATAAATCTTACAACACTCTGTTTCGTCCTAAAAAAATTTGAGGTGAAGTTTATTTTAACCTTATTACTGTATTCTGACGTCTGACTCCTGACGTCTGACGTCTGATTTCTGACTCCTGACGTTTATCTCTCAAGATACTCCTGCAACATCATCGTAGCAGCGACTTCGTCTATTATCCCCTTTTTTTGTCTATCCTTTTTTTTCATCCCCATTTCAACCATCGCCTTGGAGGCCATTTTTGAAGTGAATCGTTCATCAACAGTTTCTATTGGAATTGAGGGGAATGCATTTTTTAATCGCCTGATACAATGTTGAACAGCAGCAGTAGAATCTGTTTCAGTGCCATCAAGGTTAAATGGTTCTCCAATAATTATTTTTTCAACCGTTTCTGCAGCAATATATTTTTTCAGAAAGTCAAATAGTATTTGAGTATCCACAGTAGTGAGTCCAGTTGCAATCAACTTTAATGGATCCGTAACAGCAATGCCGGTTCTTTTTTTCCCGTAATCAAGTGATAATATTCTTCCCATATTATATGTTGAATAAGATGAGATCGGCAATTGCAAATACTGCAAAAACAATACTCGCAATTCCATTTGAAGTCATAAATGCAATATTCACTCGGCTCAAGTCATCATGCTTAACAATACTTTGCTGATAGATAAGTAGTCCGGTAAATAAAATTGCTCCTACTGTATATAAAACACCAAATCCAAATGCAAATCCTGTCATGAATAGAAATACTACGGTGATTGTATGCAACCCACGTGAAAAGAGTAATGCTTTTTTTCTACCAAGCGCAGTTGGAATTGAAAGAAGTCCTTGTGAAGTGTCAAATTCATCATCTTGTAATGAGTAGATGATATCAAATCCAGCAACCCAACCAACAACTGCTAACGACAAAAACACAACAGCAACATCAATTGTTTGGGTAACTGCAATGAATGCGCCGGTTGGTGCCAATGATAATCCGATGCCCAATACTATATGGCAAAGTGAAGTAAATCGCTTTGTGTAACTATATCCCAAAATCACAAGCAATGCAATTGGGGAGAGTAAAAAACAAGTAATGTTTATCATGTATGCAACTCCAACAAAAAGAATTGAATTCAGCATTGTAAATCTTAATGCACTTGATGCACTGATTAGTCCCTTGGGTATCTCACGAATCGCTGTTCTGGGATTCTTTGCATCAAATTCTCGATCGAGATACCTGTTGAAGGCCATTGCAGCACTTCTGGCAAACACCATACAGCAAATGATATAAACAAATATAATTGCATGGCTATTGAAGTAACTAGATAAAGTTGTTATTCCACTTTCTACGTTATTCACCGATTGTTTCTGTAAATAAAAAACACCCATCACAAAGCCAAGCAAGGCAAAGGGCATTGCAAAAACAGTATGGGAGAATTTGATGAGCGACAAGTAATTTTTTACTTTATTCATTATTTATTTTCAGCTTTTTAGATTCATTTTTTTAAAAAATTCCCACAATACGATTCCTGCTGCCACACTGATATTAAATGAGTGTTTACTGCCGGCTTGTGGAATTTCAATACACCCATCTGTCATGGCAATTGTTTCTTCCTTTACGCCATCCGCTTCATTGCCAAAGATAATGGCAACTTTAGCATCATTGGCAATATTAAAGTTTTGTAGTTCAATGCTGTTATGAACTTGTTCAATAGCATATACCTGATAGCCTTCGCTTTTTAAAGTATTGATTGCGATTGCTGTATTTTCATATGCTTTCCATGCCACTGTTTCAGTTGCGCCTAATGCCGTTTTGTGTATATCCCTATGGGGCGGATTGGGGGTGAATCCACACAGCAATAACTGTTCAACCAGAAAAGCATCTGAAGTCCTGAAAACACTGCCAACATTGTGCATGCTTCGGATGTCTTCCAAAATTACGGTGATTGGTAATTTTTTGGTGGACTTGAATTCTTCCATACTAAGCCGTCCCAATTCATCCATACTTTTTTTAAGCATGTTGCAAAGATAGGGCAGTGTTGATTTTCATTTTAAAATAAAGGATAACTTTGTTTTACTATGCAAGAAACCTTTGAGCAAATATTGACATCACTGAATAAATGGCAGCCAGGGCACTCAATAACGCTTGAGTCTCTTCGTCAAGCTGGAAGCAACAGGCAATATTTTCGTTTTAGTCATGAACATCAATCTTATATCCTAACATATAATCCTCTAAACATACCTGAGAACGAGGCTTTTTTGGCATTTACAGACCATTTCTCAGCATTAAAACTGCCGGTTCCTTCTATTGTGTATGTTGATGATGCTAAGAAATTGTATGTCCAAACCGATTTGGGTGATCGATCATTATTTGATTTTATTACTGAAGAAGGATTTTCAGATAATGTAAAAGGACTTTTCAAAAATACCTGTACTGCACTTGCTCAACTTCAAGTGTTGGGCGGGAAGGAACTTGATTATAGTAATTGCATCGGAACAAGGTCATTCGACAAACAAGCTATTTATTCTGACTTGCTTTATTTCCTTTATTATTTTGTTCGAGCGCTTGATCTTCCGTATGATAAGAATTTATTGCTCAATGATTTTGATATGCTAAGCAGTTATTTGATGCAGGAAGAAAACCAATACTTCATGCACCGTGATTGCCAGAGTAGAAATATCATGGTTAAAGAGGAAGATATTTATTTCATCGATTATCAAGGTGGTATGCAAGGGGCATTACAATATGACATTGCCTCCTTGCTATGGCAGGCACGCGCACAAATGCCTTATGATTGGCGCGATGAATTAGTACATTTTTATTTTGATGAGGTAAATAACTTACTTGAGAATAAGTTAAGCCGCGATGATTTCATGAATAACTATGATGGTTTTGTGCTGATAAGAATGTTGCAAACATTGGGTGCGTATGGATTCAGGGGACTGTTTGAACGCAAGCCACATTTTATTGCGAGTATTCCATTTGCATTAAAAAATTTGCGTTGGTTTCTAGACAATAAAAAACTACCTATTCGATTGCCGGCCCTTCAAAAAATACTTGAAGCGATCACTTCACCAGAGATCATGGAAAAATTTGAACCTATAGTGGCATCTGATCAAAGTAAACTTGTGGTTCATATCAATAGCTTCTCGTACAAGCGTGAGATACCTGCAGATAAATTTGGCAATGGTGGAGGTTTTGTGTTCGATTGCAGGGGAATTTTAAACCCTGGTAGAATAGATTCATATAAAGTGCAAACCGGACGTGATAAAGATGTGAAAGAATTCTTGATGCATAAAACATCAATGCCTGAATTTCTTCAGCATGTTTTTGGATTGGTTGAGATCTCCGTGGAAACATTCTTGAAAAGAGATTTTGAGGGATTGACTGTTAGTTTTGGTTGTACGGGCGGACAACACAGAAGCGTGTTTGCGGCAGATCAATTGGCACAACACCTTCAAGACAAGTACAAGGTTAAAACTGTTGTAACCCATATTGAACAAGAATCAAAAAATTGGGTAAATCATACATACTAGGATACATGGTATTAATTTTTACAATAAAGTTTCATTGATTACCATCACCTAAAACACAATGATCACAGATATTACCATAGAGAATTGTAAGGCCATGATTTTTGCAGCAGGGCTGGGTACTAGGTTGAAGCCATTTACCAATCATCATCCCAAAGCGCTCGCGCTTGTAAATGGTAAAACATTGTTAGGGAGAAATCTTGAATACCTAAAGCAGTTCGGAATTAGAAACATAGTTATCAATACACATCATTTTGCTGATCAAATAAAAGAGTTTATTGATAATAATATAGAGCCTGAAATACATATCTCTATTACTCATGAAATAGATGGTCCTTTTGAAACTGGTGGTGGACTTTCCTTTGCTGCTTCCCAGCTAAGCGATTCTGAAAATCCTTTTATCGTAATGAATGTTGATATGCTCACTGACCTTGATCTAAAGGGTATGTTTGAGTTTCATCAAAAGATAAAACCACTTGCCACGCTTGCTGTCACTAAGCGAAATTCATCCCGACAGTTGTTGTTCAATGATGAAATGAGTTTGGTTGGTTGGAAAAACAATGCAACAGGAGAGTTGCGCTGGGTGAAAGAAGAGCAAGAAGATGCAAAGCCTTTTTCCTTTTCTGGTATTCATATAATTGAGCCTTCTATTTTCAACATGATGCCATCGTCGGGAGTTTTTTCCATTATTGATGTGTACCTGAAATGTGCCGCATCGAATTTAATTGTTGGCTACGATCATAGTGGAGATCGAATCATTGATGTTGGAAAACCTGAATCTATTGCAGAGGCTGAAAAGCTCTTTGGCAGTTAATATTACTTCTTACCCTCCACCACAATCACAATTTCTCCCTTAATTGTTTTTGCTGAAAAATAATCATGAACCTCTTTGAGTGTTCCTCTTTTTGTTTCCTCAAACTTTTTGGATAGTTCTCTTGATACAGAACATTGCCTGTCTTCTCCAAAATATTCTGCGAATTGTAAAAGGGTTTTTAAGAGTCTTACCGGTGATTCATAAAACGCCATTGTCCTTGTCTCGGTGCTCAATGCTGTTAGCAGCGTATGCCGTCCTTTTTTAAGTGGAAGAAATCCTTCAAAGCAGAAGCGATTGATGGGCAATCCGCTATCAACCAACGCAGGAACAAAAGCTGTTGCACCAGGAAGGCATTCAACGGGGATATCATTTTTAATGCACTCCCTTATAATAAAGAATGCAGGATCAGAAATGCCAGGAGTTCCTGCATCAGTAAGCAATGCCATTTTTCTACCATCACGTAATTCAGCTATGAGCCTCTCTGTAACCTTATGTTCGTTATGTTGATGATAGGGTAGCAGACTCTTTTTGATATCATAATGCTTTAACAATACCCCAGATGTTCTTGTGTCTTCAGCAAGAATCAAATCAACATCTTTCAATATTGTAACCGCCCTAAAGGTCATGTCAGCTAAATTTCCTATCGGAGTTGGAATGATATATAGCATGTTCTAGGGTTGAGGCCTTTGCCTGTGTTTAAGCAATTATACTAATCTCGAATTGCTCCATTACTTGATTGGCAAGTAATTTTTCTGCAGCAATGGTTGCATTGGATATAGCCTCTGCCTCATTCAATGCTTCTATTTGTATTACAATGCGTTTGCCAATTCTTACATCCTGGGCTTTAGAGATTCCAAGGTTATGAAGGCCTGCCAAAACTGCCTTTCCCTGAGGATCCAAAAGATCTTTAAGTGGCATAACATTGATTGCAACGGTATAAGTCATGTAAGTTGATTTTTAAAGACCAAAGATAGCAGAATATATGTGATGAAGATTCCAATTACTGAAAGCCATCCTAAAAAAATAATTAGAACAGCAGAAATTATTAGTAGCAAGTATCTTGGCTTGTTTTCTTTAAAAGAGAATTGCTTGAATTTTAAATTCATTAGTGGAAGCTTTGATATCATTAGCCATGGCATGATTAGGCAAATAAAATAAAGTGCCCATTTGTTTGTGAGAATCAATTGAATATTATAGGGATTGTATAACATCAATAATGGGAATGAAGCAATCAATAATCCTGCTGCAGGTGTTGGTACTCCTTCAAAATAATTTTTGTGTGTGGTATCGAGATTAAACCTTGCAAGTCGCCATGCTGCTGCCATTGGAAAGAGCATAGCGGGAAGTAACCAACTTGATGAAGTTTCCAATCCCATTGGCTCCGCTGCCATTGAAACCCTCAGTAGCTGGTATAATATCAGTCCTGGTGCAACACCAAACGACACAACATCTGCCAATGAGTCGAGCTGTTTGCCCATTTCGGAAGTTGCCTTAAACAACCTTGCTACAAAGCCATCAAAAAAATCAATAACGGCAGCTAGCAAAAGGAATACAGATGCCCAAGCAATGCTTTCAGGAAAATAAATTCTCCATTCATTCCCTTGCATGCTAAGGATGGATTCATTGGTTTGTAATATCAGAATGATAGCGATACACCCCATGCAGAGGTTGAGTAGTGTGAATATGTTTGGAATATTTTTCATTTAATTTATTTATCGCTTAAGCCTCAAATCGCATGTTGAATAAAAAATAATTATTTTTCATTCTTACATGAATAATGATTTTATTTCTTCATTAGGCTTTCAATCTCTTCAGCTTTCCTAGGTATGTTCTTCATCAAATCAATATTCCCATTTTTTGTAATCCAAACATTGTTTTCAATTCGCACGCCCATGTTTTCTTCTTCAATATAAATGCCGGGTTCTACTGTGAAAACCATGCCTTGTTTGATAGGTTCAGTTTTTGTTCCCAAATCGTGCACGTCAATTCCAAGGTGATGAGAGATACCATGGTAGAGGTATTTTCTATAGGCCCTGTTTTCTGGGCTTTCATTTTTTATATCTGTCTTGCTAAGCAAACCAATTTTTTGAAATGTTTTTGAAGCTTCATCACCCACTATATCTGTGTATTTAACAACCGTGATTCCTGGCTTTAGAAGGCTTTTTGCATAATCATGAATATGAAGGCATGCGTTGTAAACTTCTTTTTGTCTTTTAGAAAACTTTCCATTCACAGGGATTGTTCTGGTAAGATCGGCGCAGTAACTACCATACTCTGCACCAAAATCCATTAGGATTAATTCGCCATTTTTACATTGCTGATTATTGGCAACATAATGCAGTGTTCTTGCCCTGTCGCCACCCGCGATGATTGATCCATAGGCAGGTCCTGCAGACCTATTCATTAAAAATTCATGGTATATGGTTGCTTCAATTTCATTTTCCCAAACACCTGGTTTCACGAATTTCAATAGCCTTCGAAATGTTTTTTCTGTGATGTCGATGGCTTGTTGTAAAACAGCCACTTCAAGTGGTGATTTAATTGCCCTGAGATCACGCATGATCTTTGCTGAACGCAAATACCTGTGCAAAGGGTAACGGGATTTCATATCCTCTGCATATCGGTAATCTCTTACGGCCAATAAATTGGCCTTCCTATCATTTTCATTTGTGTTGAGATAAATATTGTCGGAAAGATGAATCATCGTTTGTAACAATGCATCAATAGAATCAAGCCAAACAATGTTTTTGATTCCAGATAATGCAGTCGCTTCACTAGCGCGGTGTCTTTTACCATCCCATTTTTCTTTTAGTTCATTTGGTCTAACTAGTACAAGTACTTCCTGTAATTTTTTTTCTGGGTGGTTTGGAAACAAAACAAGCATGCTATCTTCTTGCTTGATTCCTGTTAACCAATAAAGGTCTGTATTTTGTTTGAATGGATACAAGGCATCGCCATTGCTTGGTATTTCATCATTGCTATTGAAAATTGCAATGCTATTTTTTTCCATTTGAGAAATGAATCTTTTCCTGTTATCTATAAAAATTTGTGGGTTGATGTTTTCTGAATACATGTTTAATATTTTGAATTTAATCAATGACTGCTAAGATAGCATATTTGCCATCGTTTATAAAACACAACCGTTGGCACTTGGGAAATCATTTGTCACACCGAACCAATAAAATTATGCAGACTTTATTCAAATCATACCCTCATCCGCAAAGCTATAATAGCCATCGGTGCTCACAATGATGTGATCAAGGATATTGATGTCAAAATATTTTGCCGCATTGCTTATTTTCGAAGTGAGTTCTTGATCAGCCCTTGAAGGCCTGAGGTTTCCTGAAGGATGGTTGTGACAAAGTATCAAACTTACCGCATCTTCTTCCAACGCTTTTTTTAAAATGATCCTCGGGTCTGCAACAGTACCCGTGATTCCACCCGAACTGATAATCTCAAAGTGCCTGATTTTATTTGCCCTGTTCAAAAACACAACGGCAAAAACTTCATGGGGGAGGTCCATAAACCTTGCCTGAAGGTATTTCGCAACAGAAGCACTGCCACTAATGGTTTCAGTTTGCAAATGTTCTGATGCCATTCTTCGCCTTCCCAATTCCAATGCTGCATGTATCATGGTAGCCTTGGCCATTCCTATACCCTTGGTCTTCATCAGTTCCCTCACAGAAAACCTTGCTAAGTCAGATAGTTTTCCACTGCACTTTTGAATCAGTTCCATACCGAGCTCTAATGCCGACTTATCCCTTGTTCCATTTTGAATCAAAATAGCAAGTATTTCAGCATCGGAAAGCTGTCCGGCACCTTTTGATCTTAATTTTTCTCTTGGCTTATCGTCGGGGTTCCAGGTTTTGATGGGGGGCATAATTAGATATCAGATATCAGATGTCAGACGTCAGACGACAGACTTCAGTGTTTTTTAATGATTTTGTGAGAAACAAGTTTATAAAATTTGATTTTTTCATCTGACTACTGTCGTCTGACGTCTGACTCCTGTCGTCTGACGTCTGTCGTCTGACGTCTTTTTATTACCTTCGCCCCACAACTACTTTTTATGAACCGCAACGGCCCTTCTCTAAAAATCTTTTCCGGAACAAGTTCAGAATACCTTGCAGAAAAGATTGCAGTAGCTTATGGTACCAGCCTTGGCAAAATCAGCATTCAGCGCTTTAGCGATGGTGAAATTCAGCCAACATTCCTCGAAAGTATAAGAGGAGATTATGTTTTCCTAGTGCAAAGCACGTTTGCTCCGGGGGATAATCTCTTGGAATTGTTGTTAATGATCGACGCTGCCCGCAGGGCATCAGCCTACAAAATCATTGCCGTTATTCCTTATTTCGGATATGCTCGCCAGGACCGTAAAGACAAGCCAAGGGTTGCCATCGGGTCAAAACTAGTTGCGAACCTGCTTACTGCTGCTGGGGCTGACCGTGTTGTAACTATGGACCTCCATGCTCCTCAGATTCAGGGTTTCTTTGACATCCCTGTAGACCACCTAGATAGCTCGGCAATTTTCATCCCATATATACGCAATCTTCAGCTTGAAAACCTTACCTTTGCCGCCCCCGACGTGGGAAGTGCCAATAGAATCAGGGAGGTAGCAAGCTATTTTAACGTCGAAATGGTGATCTGTGACAAGCACAGAAAACGCGCCAATGAGATCGCAAGCATGGTGGTGATAGGAGATGTAACGAACAGGGATATTGTGCTGATAGATGATATCTGTGATACTGCAGGAACATTGACAAAAGCAGCTAAGTTGCTGAAAGACAAGGGAGCAAGAAGTGTGAGAGCGTTATGTACACACCCTGTATTGAGTGGAAATGCATACGCTAATATCGACAACAGTGTTTTGGAAGAATTGGTGATTTGTGATACGATTCCGTTGCAGGGACAATCATCCAAATTGAAGTTGTTAAGTGTTGCAGATTTGTTCGCATCGGCCATCAAAAATGCCTATGAAAACCAAAGCATCACAAGCCTGTTCATTCATTCTCAGCTAAAGAACAAGTGATAAGGCATCAATCAAGTCATTTTTAAATACATATATACAATGAAAACAGTTACAATCGAAGGACAATTGAGGACCGGAACTGGCAAATCAGCCGCCCGTCAGTTACGCTCTCAAGACTTGGTACCTGGTGTAATTTACGGGGGTGCGAAAGAAGTAATTTTTACTGCTACCGCAGTTGCTTTGAAGCCTTTTGTTTATACGTCAGATTTCCAGAAAATTGACATCAAAGTGGATGGTCAAACATTCACATGCATTTTGAAAGATTTACAATTTGATAAGGTATCAGACAAGCTTATTCACATTGATCTTCTCGAACTTGTAGAGGGTAAAAAAGTGAGTGCTACAATACCCCTCAAATTTACAGGTGCTGCTGCTGGCGTAAAAGCTGGAGGTAAATTAGAAATTAGGCTAAAGTCAGTAAAAGTAAAAACCTTGCCTAAATACCTAAGAGAAAATATTGAGGTTGACCTTACAAACCTTGAATTGAACACAAATATCAGGGTTCAGGACATCGTTGCTGATAACATCGAAATCCAAAACTCACCACGTATTCCTATCGCTTCCGTAACCATGACTCGTCAGCTGAAGCAGGAAGAAGCTGCTACTCCTGCAAAAAAGTAACGGAGAAAAAATAAACAAAGATTTATCTTTATACCCTGTGATGAACTCACAGGGTTTTTTTTATGGAAAAATTTCTGATTGCTGGCCTAGGTAATATTGGTGATGAATATGCACATACCAGGCATAATATCGGTTTTGACGTTTTAAATTATTTTGTACAAAAACACAAGGCTACTTTTTCCATAGATAGGTTGGCATATCGAGCAGAAGTGAAATTAAAGGGACGAATGGTTATTTGTATATTACCAACCACCTTTATGAACCTCAGCGGCAAAGCAATAAAATATTGGTTGGACAAAGAAAAGATAGACATCACAAAATTGCTGGTATTGGTTGATGAGCTTGCTGTTCCATTGGAAAAAATAAAAATCAAACCTGCCGGAAGCGACGGTGGGCATAATGGCTTGAGAAGTATTCAGGAAGTACTTCAAACAACATCATATCCTCGCTTGCGATTTGGCATAGGCAATAATTTTCCAAAGGGAATGCAAGTTGAATTTGTATTGGGGAAATGGAGCAATAAAGAAGTTCCCATCGTATCAAAAAAAATTGAAAAGTGCTCAGAAGCCATAGAACAATTTGTGTTGACTGACCTTGAAAAAACAATGGCCAATTTCAATAATTTGGTATTTGAATAAATGCGATAACTTAAAACTCATCTCTATTCGCTAACAATGATTTAATTTTTGTCACTTTTTACAACTAACTTTTCACATCAATAATTACATAACATGAATATTTTTTGCATCGGAAGAAATTATGTTGAACACGCAAAAGAACTTGGTAACGAAGTGCCCGAAGAACCAGTGATATTTATTAAGCCGCATACATCACTTTTAAAGGATAGCTCATCATTTTATTATCCCTCCTTTACCAAAGACCTGCACTATGAATGCGAGTTGGTTTTGAAAATTTGCAAGCAAGGTAAAAACATAGATGAAAACGAAGCGCGTGGGTATTATGACCAAATAACATTGGGCATTGATTTCACTGCAAGGGATGTTCAAAATGAATTGAAGACGAAAGGACTTCCTTGGGAAAAAGCAAAAGCCTGGGATGATGCTGCTGTTGTAGGTAGGTGGAAGTCACTTGCTGTTGATACCGATTGTGAGAATATTGGATTTACCATGATTAAAAATGGTCAACCCGTTCAAAAAGGTAATTCAGCACAAATGATTAATAGCTTCGATAAAATCATTTCCCATATTTCAATTTATTTTTCTTTGCATCCTGGCGACTTGATTTTTACTGGAACTCCTGCTGGTGTTGGTTCATGTGTAGTCGGGGATGTATTCGAAGGGTTGTATGAAAATGAATCACTTTTTAATTTAAAGGTGAATTGATTTGATTCTTTAGAAATAATTATTTTCTTTTAAAAACTATATCATGGAACAAGCTGCGATGATTAAAAAATTGCAATCGGGTGGTTGGTTTAGGTTGTTCCTATTTAAGTCTTTACCAGCAGCTTTTTTTTCAGGCATAAGGCTTGATTCATTGTCTGAGAAAAGTTCAGTTGTTTCAATTCGATACAGTTGGTTTTCTCAAAACCCTTTCCGATCAATTTATTTTGCTTGTTTGGGTATGGCTGCAGAAATGAGTTCTGGCATACTCTCTCTTATACATACAAGACATATTAACCCCAGTGTTTCAATGTTGGTTTTAAGCATGAAAGCGGAATTTCACAAAAAAGCTGTTGGTAAAATTCGATTTGAATGTAATGATGGAGTATTGATCAAGAATGCCGTTACTGCTGCAATAGAAACCCAAACGGGACAAACCTGTGTTACGCATTCATTGGGTTTTGATGAAGTAGGAGTTTGTGTTGCAGAATTTTATATCACTTGGACCTTCAAGCAAAAATCAAAAAAAATATCATGAAAATTGCTTTTCACGGTGCTGCAAAGTGTGTAACAGGTTCCAAGCATTTATTAACCCTGAATAATAATAAAAAGATATTGCTTGATTGTGGTATGTTCCAAGGCATGGGATTTGAAACAGATGGATTGAATAGGAGCTGGGGTTTTGATCCATCGGAAATTAGTTACCTTGTTTTATCACATGCCCATGTTGATCATAGTGGCTTAATTCCTAAATTGGTTAGTGAGGGGTTTAAAGGAAAAATATTTTGTACCCCCGCAACAAGAGAATTGACAACAGTATTACTTGAAGATTCTGCTGGTATCCAAGAAGATGAAATAAAGTATGTAAATAAAAAAAGAAAACTGATGAAGCTTCCTCCTCTTAAACCTTTATATACAAAGGACGAGGCAATTAAATGTAAGGATCAGTTTCATGTTATTGAATATGGTACTTGGTTTAACATTGAGGAAGGTATTGAATTGCTATATACAGATGCTGGTCATATTATTGGAAGTGCAGCAGTTCATCTCCGTATAACAGAAAATGGTAAAACAGAGCAGCTCACATTTAGTGGCGACGTTGGAAGATACCGTGATGTAATTTTGAAGTCGCCCGAAATATTTTCTCAATCTGATTATATTATAATTGAATCTACTTATGGTAATAGTTTGCATGATTTGCACGTACCGACATTGGATCAATTTCGTGATTGGATTGAACGCACATGCATAAAGCGAAAAGGAAAATTAATTATTGCTGCTTTTAGTGTAGGTAGAACCCAGGAAATATTATTTTCACTTAATCAACTTGAACTAGAGCGCCGTTTACCCGAAGTGGATTATTTCGTGGACAGCCCATTGAGTATTAAAGCAACTGAAATTGTAAAAAAGTACCCTCAGTATTTTAATAGTCGTATTCAAAAAATACTTGAACAAGATGAAGATCCCTTTAATTTCATGGGATTACAGTACATCAAGGATATTGAAGAATCGAAAATGCTAAATTTCAGGAATGAACCATGTGTTATCATTTCCGCTAGTGGAATGGCGGATGCGGGCAGGGTGAAGCATCATATCAGTAATAATATTGAAAATTCAAGGAATAGTATTCTGATGACTGGATATTGTGAGCCTCATTCACTTGGTGCCAAATTACAATCTGATAGAAAAGATGTAAAAATATATGGAGTAAGTCATGAGATACATGCTGAAATTGGGAGTCTAAGAAGCATGAGTGCACATGGCGACTATGAAGACCTATCTCAATTCCTTGCTTGCCAGGATGTGAAGAAAGTAAAAAAAATATTCATTGTACATGGCGAACACCATGTTCAAGAAGATTTTAAGGAAAGACTTTTGAGAAAGGGATTTGTTGATGTTGAAGTACCTGAGTTGCACCAAGAATTTGGACTAGGGTAGAATTAAGCTAGTTGCTATTATTTGGCAATTAGTTTATTTAGGAAATTTACCAACTTCCTCCTGATCCACCACCACCAAAACTTCCACCCCCGAATCCACCAAAACCACCGCCACCACTGCTTCCTCCAAAGCTGGAAGATCCGCCGCCGACAGGGAAAAAGAAAGGAGTGCCAAAATTTCTATGGCCACCTCTGCCATAAGAACCTCCACCGCCGCCTCTATTTTTAATTATCCAGATGATGATGAAAATGATAATCATAATCAACAATCCAGGATTCTTGCGCGCTCCCTTTTTTCTGCTATTATAATTTTCCGGTGCTTTGTATTCACCTTTTGTTGCAGATATAATGGCATTCGTTCCTTCATCCAAGCCACGATAAAAATCATTGTCCTTGAAATTGGGGGTTATCTCGTTATCAATAATACTTTTCGCTGTGATGTCTGGTAAAGCGCCTTCTAACCCATAGCCAGTTGCAATCCATAATTTTCTATCGTTCTTTGCAACAAGAAGAAGGATGCCGTTGTTGAATTCTTTGTTTCCGATTCCCCATGCCCTGCCAAGAGCAACAGCATAATCTGCTATATCACGGTCTCCGGTAGATTCAATTATTACTACTGCAACTTGAATTGAAGTGGAGTCGTCGAATAAAACTAATTTTCTCTCCAGTTCAGCCTGCTGGTCTTTCGCTAATGTGCCGGTAAAATCAACAACCAATTTTGGTGGATTGGGTTTTACAGGCAATTCTTTTTCAATCTGTCCCAAACCAACAGTTGCAATAAGTAAAAATAGAGCGATGAATATTTTTCTAATCATTTTCCAAATACGATCCCGTCGGATAATTCATTTTTATCATCACTTTCATAGGGAAAGTGCATCTTTAGTGCGTTTCCAATATCTCCAATGATTTTGCAAATTCCATCAGTATAATGGTGTTTGTGAAACTCAGAAAGTATGGTGGCAATTTCCTGCTCCCAAAAAGCCTGTCCAAGTTTAGCATGAATGCCATGGTCACCATAAATTGCCAGTTGCCTGTCTTTCATAGCAATGTAGAGCAGTACACCATTTCTCTCCTTTGTTTCATGCATGTGTAGCTCGGCAAAGAGTTCAATTGCACGCTCAACTGGATTGATATAAGCGCATTTGCTTTCAACAAAAAGCCTGACCTCTCCTGATGTTTGATTTTCAGCAGAACGGATGGCTTCCACCATCCGTTCTTCATCTTCTTTAGGGAAGAATGATTGCTTTTTCTTTGAAAATAAATTGAACAAGATGATTGCTTAATGATTATTTAAAATCTACTGTTGGTGCTTTTTCAGCGCCTACTTCAGCAGTGAAAAATCCTTTTTCCTTGAATCCAAAGATTCCGCTGAACAATACCATTGGGAATCTCTTCACGCTGGTATTATAATCTTGTACAGCCGTATTAAAATCGTTTCTAGAAACCTTGATCCTGTTTTCAGTGCCTTCAAGTTGTGCTTGTAGGTCTCTAAATGCATCAGTCGCTTTTAGTTCAGGATATCTTTCCATCGTTACCAATAATCTTCCAATGGCGCCACTAAGCTGACCTTGTGCGCGTTGGAATTCTGCAATTTTCTCAGGACTCAAATTGGTTGGATCTATTTTTGTTTGGGTAGCCTGTGCTCTTGCGTTGACAACAGCTTCTAGGGTGCTCTTTTCGAAATCTGCTGCTCCTTTTACTGTATTCACTAAGTTTGGAATCAAATCTGATCTGCGTTGATAATCGCTTTCAACATTTGCCCATTTCCCTTTTACATTCTGGTCTTTTTCTACTAATCCATTGTAGCCACTGCAGCCACAACCGCCAAGTAATAGAATGAAGGCTAAAATTGATACTAAAACGATGTTACGTGTGCTCATTTATTGAAATTTTGTAAGGTAAAGATGGTTATTTATATTCAAAGGTTGCATTGTATTATATATGCCAAGTGAAACTTTATAATTTAAAGTATATTTATTTTTTGATCGCTGCTATTCCAGGGAGTTCTTTTCCCTCAAAAAATTCCAGCATTGCACCGCCTCCGGTAGAAACATAGCTTACCTGGTCGTTGAAACCAAATTGGTTTACTGCCGCTACGCTGTCGCCACCGCCAACAAGTGAAAATGCCCCATTTTTCGTTGCCTCTGCTACCGCTTCTGCGATAGCTTTTGTTCCGGCCTGAAATTTCTCCATTTCAAATACGCCCATTGGTCCATTCCAAAGGATGGTTTTACTATTTATGATAACTTCTCTGAAATCTGCCCTGGCTTTGATTCCAATATCCAGTCCCATCCATCCTGTAGGAATTGCACCACTATCACAATTTGTAGTTTCTGCATCAGCGGCGAATTTATCAGCGATGGTACTATCCATTGGTAAATGAATATTTATACCTTTTACCTTTGCTTTTTCAAGTAGGGTGGCTGCAAGCTCAAGTCGATCGTCTTCACAAAGTGAATTGCCAATATCTTTTCCTTGTGCTTTCCAGAATGTATATGCCATGCCTCCGCCAATGATGATATCAGTAGCTCTTTCTAGTAGATTCTCAATGATGAGAATCTTGTCAGACACCTTGGCTCCTCCAATGATAGCCGTGAATGGCTTTTCAGATTGAAGCATCACTTTTTCTGCGCTGGCTACTTCGCTTTCCATCAGCAAGCCAAACATTTTTTTATCGGAATCAAAATAATCTGCAATGATTGAAGTTGAAGCGTGTGCCCGATGAGCAGTTCCAAAAGCATCATTCACGTATACATCCCCCAACTTGCTTAACTTTTCAGCGAAAGCAGCTTCACCTTTTTCTTCTTCTTTATAAAAGCGAAGATTTTCCAATAAAAGAATGTCGGTAGGCTCAAGCAATGATGCTGCCATTTCAGCGGTCTCTCCAATACAATCACTCGAAAAGAAAACCTCTGCGTCATCACCAACTAAATGTTGTAAGTGCTTGACTATATGAAAAAGGGAGTATTTATTTGTAGGGCCATCTTTTGGTCTCCCCAGGTGGCTCATAAGAATCACAGATCCTCCATCAGCTATAATTTTCTTGATAGTAGGGATGGCCGCGCGCATTCTATTGTCGTCTGTTACTTCAAATTGATCATTGAGTGGCACATTAAAATCTACGCGTACCAATGCTTTTTTGTCCTTGAAATTAAATTGACTGAAGCTTGTCATGTGAATGTTTTATAAAGAAGACCCGGCAGAAAAATCCCGCCGGGTCTTGCTATTGATTTAAAATTACTTAGATATTAATTGGGCAAAATACTTCACTGTGCGTACTAGCTGACTTACGTAGCTCATTTCATTGTCATACCAGCTAACGGTCTTCACCATTTGTTGATCACCTACAGTGAGCACCTTTGTTTGTGTGCCATCGAATAATGATCCAAAATGAGTGCCTATTACATCGCTACTAACAATTTCATCTTCGGTATAGCCAAAGCTTTCATTCGCAGCGGCTTTCATAGCAGCATTTAATTCTTCAACAGTTGTTTTTTTAGCAAGTACTGTTGTTAGTTCAGTTAAAGATCCTGTAAGTGTTGGTACA
>CAMBGO010000025.1 GCA_945866165.1 Chitinophaga pinensis
GGAATAAGTTTTCGAATATCTGACAACTCACTTTGTGAATCAATATAAACAACTTCAATTTTCTTTGATTGAAGATGGCTCTCATAAAATTTCATACTGGCCCTGTGAAAAGCGATCTTCTGTTTATGAAAATTATATTGTTTGAAGTAGAGATGCTCTTCAACCAAATAAACTGTTTTACAAATTGAAAAAAGTGAATTTTCTTCAAATAATTGATGGGGAAATACAATACCGACACTCTTCATGTTTTATTTTTCTTCATTCTGCATTTATCACTGCAATACTTAACATCATCCCACACCTTTTCCCATTTTTTTCTCCAGCTAAACGGGCGGTTACACACTATGCAAATCTTTTGAGGTAGAAATTCTTTTTTAGTATTTCGCATAATATTATTACCTCAATACTGTTTATAAATAAACCTTTCTATTTTTTTCCAATAGGAAAAAAATGAAGGGTGATATCCAACTACCTTATCAGATATCCAATCTCTTTCCTCTTTAATTCCTTGATAGTGCTGGTTAAACGGGTGCTCTTTATAAAATATATTTCCAGGTTGATTTAATTCCTTAAATGAATTAAATGATCCTACATATACTTTTATTCCAGTTATATTTTTACTCAAGGCCAACATAAAGTCGATGCAGTTCTTACTAACCGGATATGTTGCAAAAAATTCAGGCTCAATCAACAAGACCCGGTTCCCCTCTTCATCTTTATGCCACAAGGGATCGAGATTATAATAATTATATATAAAGGTTGGCAATGCAGAGTCGATTTGAATTGTTGAATTTTCAGGAAGCACTGTCCGAAATTCAATCTTTTCAGTATCTACCAATGAATCGGGTACCTCCATGGTTTCAAGCATCTCATAAGAAGTATCCAAATAAGTATTCACTTGATTGGTATAACTATACTTATTTATATTTTCCTGGTTCGCGTAATATTTTTTACTGCTATTAGCGCCCGCAACCCATTGCCAGCTGCAAGCATTACTGGCCCAATCTCCATCGAGTAAATGATAATACATCCATTGCGCTGGATGATGCCAGTGTGATTTGGCGATATTACAAACAATAGATGATAGATACATCCTGCTATGATTATGCATATAGCCAGTTTGGTATAAATACTTAATTGAATGATCTATTGCATCTATTTCTGTACTTGCATTTATTATTGAAGAAGAGATCCCATGATTAGAAACAGGAGTTTGTAATTGTTTAATATCAGTATTCAAGTCTTTCTCCTGTGCAACGCGTTGAAAATAATCTCGCCAGCATAATTCTTTTACAAAAGTTTCTATCTGTGTTATCTTATACCCTTTTGCTAAAACATGCTCTAATACTTGTTTGGTACTTATAACACCTCTTGAAATATAAGGCGATAGGTAGGTGACAGCACCATCAAGATAATTACGGGTTCGTGCGTATTTAACAGGATCAACCTGATCCAGCTTTTTTAATATTAATGAATAATCTGTTTCAATCGCTGAATTCATTACCGCTTGCTTATTTTATTTAATGAGATAGTCTTTTGCAGAGTGCATTTGAAACGGGATATTTCAGGATTTCTCTTTTGTGCATGTTTCTGGCTCACGCCACTATTTACCCTTTTTCTCCATAAGTTAAAACTACTTCGTTTTAACTCTTTTCGCATAAGTGAAATGACTTCTGATTCTGAAAAACCAAATTGTATTTTTATAGCTTCAAATGGTGTCCTGTCCTCCCAGGCCATTTCAATTATTCTATCGATGTCTTTATCTTCCATATTGAATCATGAAAATAATACTTTCTTAAATTTTTATTGAAGACATCCCTCCATCAACATGAAGAGTTTGTCCGGTTACCCAACTTGATTGATCAGAAAGTAAAAACGAAGCCATATTGGCAATATCTTCAGCAGTACCAATTCTCTTTAAAGGATGACGCAATGCATTCACTTCTTTTTTTTGATCGCTATTCAACAAGAAAGAGGCCAATGGTGTATCTGTTAACGAAGGTGCGATACAATTTACCCTTATTGAAGGTGCAAGTTCAGCAGCCAATGCTTTTGTAAGTCCTTCGATAGCGCCTTTTGAAGCAGCTACCTGAGAGTGAAAAGGCAAGCCGGTTTGAACAGCAACAGTAGAGAATAAAACGATGGAAGCATTCCCAGACTTTTTCAATCGGGGTAAAACCAATTGAATAAGTTTAATGGCTCCAACAACCTGAAGTTTGTAATCTGCTTCAAAATCTTCAGGCTTAATTCTATCAAATGGGCGGAGATTGATACTACCTGGGCAGTAGGCTATACCAGACAATTCTTCTGGTAAGAAATCTGTCGAAAGATTTTCTTCCAGTACATTGAATTTATGAAAGTGAATATTGGGATTCGCCTGAGCAGGTTCATTTTTATTATAGGTTGCAAATACCTGGTTGCCCGAATTCGAAAGCTGATTAGCCAATTCTTTTCCTATTCCGCTGGATCCGCCAATTATCAAATAATTTTTCATTGCTTTGTATTATATCAACTCAAAACAATGAGAAGGGGTTTTTGTTTGGAATTACAGTTGGTATAGAGATTGCAGAAAAGCCAAGGTTTTTAATCTACAAAGGTCTCTTTTATAACATACTTTACGTTGCTAATTTCTTTTTCAGTAAGCTCACCCAAAATTTTAAAAATTCTTTTTCGATCCACTGTTCTTATTTGATCAATTACAATCCATCCTTTTTTATTGTCATGATTAACTTCAATCCTGGTAGGATACGTTTTGGAACTACTGGTCATCGGAGCCAACACAATGGTTTGTAGAAATCTATTCATCTCATTTGGAGAAATGACTACACATGGCCGTGTTTTTTTAATCTCATTCCCGATGGTTGGATTCAGATTTACCAGCACAATTTGATATTGTCTTAATTCCATTCTTCAAGGTCTTCTTCTTCAAACACATCATCGATCAGTAAATTATCATCACCATTTTCATACATTTTTTCAAATGCATTTTCCCATCCCTTCCTGGGTTCTTTCTTGGGTTTTAATATGATGTACCCCTGCTCCAAGATTAGCTCGATCTTGTCTTTTATATTGTACTTTTCTAAGATGGTTTTCGAAAGTCGAATGCCTTTAGAGTTGCCGATATGAATTACAGATACGTCCATATTTTCAATATTATAATTACAAAGTTATTACATTTTATAGACTATTCAAATTCCATTAAGTTCCAGCGTAAATATAGTTCATCAAGCCTTTAGTTAAAATAGATTTTAGTCATTTCGAGTCTGTTTTTCTATGAATAAATGCGGTGTTTTACTCAACATGGTCAACTATTATAAACTTCAAGTTCAAAAAAAAGGTGATCCTATTAAGGACCACCTTTCATTATCAAAATTTTTACATTAATAACTAGGCTAAATCAAATCGATCTAGGTTCATTACTTTAGTCCATGCTGCAACGAAATCTTTTACGAATTTTGATTTCGCATCTTCACATGCATATACTTCTGCAATTGCACGTAGCTCTGAATTAGAACCGAAAATAAGATCAACGCGACTCCCCGTATACTTCACTTCACCTGTTGCACGGTTACGACCTTCGAATATTTCCTGCGAAGCAGAACTGCCTTTCCAAGTTGTTCCGAAATCAATCAGGCTTACAAAGAAATCATTCGTCAATGTTTCAGGAGCTGAGGTAAATACGCCATGCTTTGAATGATCAAAGTTTGTATTCAATACACGCATACCACCAACAAGAACGGTCATCTCCGGAGCAGTAAGGGTTAAGAGATGCGCCTTGTCAATCAATATTTCCTCTGCAGAAAGCTTGTAGCTTGATTTTTTATAATTTCTGAATCCATCAGCTGCCGGCTCCAATACTGCAAATGATTCTACATCTGTTTGTGCTTGTGATGCATCCATTCTTCCAGCAGTGAAAGGAACTTTAATATCATGACCGGCATTCTTAGCAGCTTTTTCAATTGCAGCACATCCTCCCAACACAATCAAATCTGCAAGTGATACTTGCTTTCCACCCGATTGTGCAGCATTGAATGATGATTGAATCCCTTCAAGTTTATCCAATACAGTTGAAAGTTGAGAAGGGTTGTTTACTTCCCAATATTTCTGGGGTGCGAGTCTGATGCGGGCACCATTCGCTCCACCGCGCTTGTCTGAATTGCGGAAAGTTGATGCAGAAGCCCAAGCTGTTGATACCAATTGTGAAATTGTTAAACCAGATGACAGTATCTGAACCTTTAATGATGCAATATCATTTTCATCAATCAACTTATGCGTAACAGCAGGGATAGGATCTTGCCAAATCAATTCTTCTGATGGAACTTCTGACCCAACATAGCGGGTACGTGGTCCCATATCACGGTGCGTTAACTTAAACCATGCTCTTGCAAAGGCATCTGCAAGTTGATCAGGGTTTTCATAAAATTTCCTTGAAACTTTCTCGTAAGCTGGATCTACCCTCAATGCTATGTCAGTCGTCAACATTGTTGGCGCATGACTTTTTGATGCATCGTGTGCATCGGGGACGGTGCCAGCACCTGCACCAGCCTTGGGTTTCCATTGGTGTGCACCAGCAGGACTTTTAGATAGTTCCCACTCGTATCCAAATAAATTCTCAAAATAATTATTGCTCCACTTGGTTGGTGTAGTTGTCCAAGCACCTTCTAATCCACTTGTAATTGTACTACCTGCATTGCCTGTTCCAAACGTATTCTTCCATCCCTGTCCTTGTTCTTCAATGCTTGCTCCTGCAGGCTCTTTGCCTACATATTTATTTGGATCAGCAGCGCCGTGTGTTTTACCGAATGAATGTCCCCCGGCAATTAGTGCCACCGTTTCTTCATCATTCATTGCCATGCGCGCAAATGTTTCGCGAATATCCCTAGCAGAAGCCAATGGGTCAGGATTACCATTTGGTCCTTCAGGATTCACATAAATCAATCCCATCTGCACTGCAGCAAGTGGATTCTCTAGTACGCGATCACCTGTGTATCGCTTATCACCCAACCATTCTTTCTCAGGGCCCCAATACACATCCTCATCTGGTTCCCACACATCTTCACGACCGCCTCCAAAACCAAAGGTTTTGAATCCCATCGATTCGAGTGCACAGTTACCTGCAAGAATCATCAAGTCTGCCCAAGAAAGACTGTTACCATATTTCTTTTTAACAGGCCACAACAATAATCTTGCCTTATCAAGATTCGTATTATCAGGCCAACTATTTAAGGGTGCAAATCGTTGCATTCCCCTTCCACCACCACCACGGCCATCTGTTGTACGATATGTTCCAGCGCTATGCCAAGTCATCCTGAGCATGAAAGGACCATAATGGCCATAATCAGCCGGCCACCAGTCTTGGGAGGTAGTCATCACCTCAATAAGATCTTTTTTAACTTGCTCAAGGTCAAGCGCCTTGAAGGCCTCAACATAATTGAAATCTTCTCCCATTGGGTTAGATAGTACAGAATGTTGACGAAGAATATTCAACTTCAATTGATTGGGCCACCAGTCGCGGTTAACCGTTCCATTGCCTGCCCCTTGCTTCATTGAAGCGCCACTAAAAGGACACTTGCTTTCGCCGTTATTAGTTTCGTTAGAATGATTTTCCATTTTGATTAATTTTTAAAATAATTCGTTGCAAATTTACAATTATATGCTCAAAATTCTTTTGTATATATATAATCATTTGAAAAATTTACAGATGTACTCGCTCCTAGGCAACAATTGCATTCAACAGTAAAAATGTTATGGGTAGCAATGATCTTATCATGTTCATATGAAGTGATATTGTTAATGTCTTTAACATAAGAATAATCCAGAAAGCGGTTAGAACATTATCGGACCTGCTTGGCGCCCGAATCACTTTCCAACTATTGAATAAAATTGAGAGCAAGACCCAAAAAACGTATATTCAAGGTGCTATATTCACTTACTTTACTTTTGACCCCCTAAACTCTAAACTTTAAACCCTAAACTCATTCACATGGCCGTATTTAAAAAAGAAGCAATGCAAGAAAACCAAATGGGCAATAGCCTATTGGGAAAGGGTGCTGTAATTAAAGGGGATATCAATACAGAAGGTGACATTAGAATAGAAGGGAAGGTTCATGGGAATATCAAGGTTTCTGGAAAGCTTGTAATAGGGGAAGGAGCAGAAATAAAGGGCGATATAAAGGCAAATCATGTAGAAGTTTTTGGGAAAGTAAATGGGAAACTAGTAGTTGATGATTTTTTAGCAATAAAAGGAAATGGCTTAGTGGAGGGTGAGCTATTTACAGCAAAATTACAGATAGAACCTACTGCATTTTTCAAGGGTATTTCACACATGAATGAACCTGGAAATATCATTGATATGAAATGATGCCCCAGGTTTATACGGCAAAAGAAAATTTTTGTACTTTTTATTGTGCTTCTAAAACCTTGATATCAATTCATCACGGCTTTTTACCTTTTGCTGGGGCGAAAAATTTATTCACCACCATGGTAATTAAGAATCTTATAATATATAGAATGATTAATATTCCGAAGTAAGAAAGAAAAAGAATTTGAGCAAGAAAAAGTTTCTCAATTCGATTCATTTGTATTTCAGTTGTCCTGAAATCCATCCACATTACATAAACAGGAAGCAAAGCAGCTGCCATTAATGCAAGAAATATTAGCCATGTTAATTCATGAACAACTTTTTTCATGATTTAGTTAAGGTTTAGTTTTAATCTATGGCTTTTTTATATTTAAAGAAAATGTTATTCGTGACATTAGAAAGCCGGCAAGACTGCCCACAATAAATGCAATTATCATTTTCCATTTCATATCTGCAAAAAAATCCAACATCCCCAACAATGGGATAATTAGTATAGTACAAACAACTATAAATAAATAATAATAAAGATGTTGGCTAAAAATTGAATTCCTAACCCGCCAATCAGAAAATGCGATGAATAACGAAATAACAAAGGTGATGGCAAAAATCGATGCAGTCAAGAATAGCAGGTCAGAATATCTAACAAAAAAATTAGCCGCCTTAATGGGAAAGCCATTTATTGCAGCAACTGGATCAGATACCAATAAAGTATCACTAGCATATTTATCACTAATCAAGCCCCAAAATTCCTTATGTCCCTGATCATATCCAAGTGCCCACAATCCAACACCCTTTAGTTTTCTGCTAAATGCAAGATCCATTTTTTTACCAAGGGTATAATCATCATCAAACCAACATTCTAATGATGTGCTATCAGGAAACTCAAGAAAATAATAATTTGTCATGGAGTTTATATCCAAGGAAGGCTGCAGTTTGTATGAAGTATCTTGTTGGTTATAAAGCAACTTCATTTCCCTGTAAGTAATTTTTTTATCAAATGTTGTTTCGATGTATCCTTCTTTATTCCATTTCCCTTTCCACTGTGATCCATATAGTGGAAGTGCAAGAATGGTCTTTGCAGTATCTATTCCTTGAAGAATATACTCATTCAGCGTTTTTTCTAGGCTTGGCCCTTTATCGGAAATCATGGGAGAAACTGCACCATTAGATTCATCCGTAATCGGGTAATCAAATCCCTTGATAACAGCTATATCTGTTTGCTTTTGAAGTTCTACAACATCATAAAATCCATCAGAATTATCTGCAGGAAGTGTGATTGATATATAACTTCTTCTACCATTTAACTTGGAATCAAGATGAATTCTGAAATATTCAACAAATTTTATAAATTCCATTTTCTGATCAAAAGGAACACTTTCAAAATCAAGGTCGACACCATCTGCCTTCTTTTCTTCTAGCAATACTGTAACTGAATCAATCAGTGTGTTCCATGCAACTTCATTTTTCAAAAAGGTTTCATTTTGTTGAAAACCATGACAAGCCACTGAAAGCAATACACGGCAATCTTTTTCATGAGCGGAATCAACCATTGAAATGGTTCGCCACATATTTATTGCCTCTGGATTTTGGTATGACCCAGTTGCCGGATCAACGTTATAGGAATAAAAAGATATTGTAGTTAATAACTCATAAGGATAGGATGTCCATAAATCACCCATCCAAGTTGGATGCCATCCAAATATTTCAACGCCAGGGTGTAGCTTGGCCTTGCTTGAATCAATTACATAATAGGATTTTCTACGAGCATCCCACTTTAAATTACCTGGCACAACACCATTAGGATTCAAATTCAATGCGGTATACAGAAATTCATAATTGTTGATGATGTTTTTTTGTTTAATAGGAGCAAAGCCTTCGGCTGAATCTGTTTTGGCCTGCCCACTTTTGATGCCAGCACTTGATAGTGCAGAACTTGCTCCCTTATTCAAAAAATTTACTTCTGAACCAACTCTGCGTGTGCTACTTTTCAACTGAGAATATTCTCTTCTACATCCAGCAATTAAGAGAATGAGAAAAATGAAACTTAGGTAACTTAAACTATTAATTCTTCTCATAATACAGATAGGATTATATATTCCTGACATGTTTTTTCTGTTACTTCTTCCTCGGTCTCATATGAATTTGTATACAAGCCAACAACATTCAGTAATACATTATAATTATACAAGGTTGAATTGTTCTTAAGTTGCATCGACAATCCAAAGGGATGATTGGGATTATTGATTTTATATGCCGCATAGTTATTCCTTGAATTAAAGGATGGAGTGGTAAGTTCATCTCCTTTATAAATACCTTGAAAGGTTCTTAAGGTATTTAGTATGCTGTCTTCTATAGAAAATTTTATATCTGGATGCTTTTCTTCAGGCAACGGCACAAATCCATTTCTTGAAAGTTCTTGCATGAGGTATGTCGCAAGTGGATCTTTTGTTGCATTTAATGCAACTTGCTTATCCCATTCTTGTCTAACTGAAGTGTTAGTCCCAATCCAATATGCCCATGCAAAATAATTTTTATCAGCTCCGAAATTTATTTGAACCTTCAACTTATTATTCTTTGTGATGTCGGCAGATGAAGGAATTGAAAAGGATTGATTGTAAAGCGCTTCAACAAGGGTATCGTGTAAAATATGTTTCACTTTTACCTGATTGAATATGGTATCACATTGGTACTTGAAAGCAATTTTTTTCTGAGCAGCCTTCTTTGTTATAAGTAGCTTACCCTTTGACCGCAATACACCCCTGTTCGTAAGATTTATTGCTATGGCCCCATCCATTGCTGCAATCAAGGTTGATCTTATTTCCTTATTTTTCTTATTTCGATTCAAATTTAATCGCACCTCTTTCCCTTCAATGATCTCAATTTCATCGAAACCTGCTCCACTGCTGATACGATAAACAATGGTTAGTGTATCCCCTTTTTTGACTTCATAATTCAGACTTTTTACCCCCCCAAGTCTATTTATTGTAAAAACCAAGTTTGCTAAAACTATATCTTCATTAGCATAAATATTAAAATATGGGAGCATATTGACCTCAGATTCATTGAGGGTAATCATGCCTTTTTCTAGTAGCTGATTTCTTAAGGTATCAGCTTTGATTTTCAAACTATCCAACGCATCATCACCTATTTCTTCCAATGAGGAAGGATACATTTGCCCAATGACTTCATGCTTGAAATGATTAAAATCAGAAATGATAAATCCTTTACCTGAGTCAAGGGGACTTAATTTGTCGCCAAGAAAAGATGCCCATTTTTGAGCATTCAAGCTGATGCTGCAAATAAAAATGCAACCAAACAAAAACAATGATTTTTTATAAATTAATGCCAACTTCATTATCTAGTTAAGGTTTTTTAAGTTTTCGCTCCAAATCTCTTCTTAATTGTTTGTATTTTTCAGCTGCTTCCGATTGCTCAGCCTTATTTCCAAACTTTGTTTCAGTTCCTTTATTTTGATCATTTACAAAACTTGATGTATACAACTGCCTATTTTGCTTGTAAACAGAACGCATATACTCCGTTTTATACTCATATTCCCTCATAGAAATCAGGTGGTCATAGGGTCCCTCAGGAGCGAACAATTTACTCAATATTGGGGTGATTTCAATAAGAATTAATAACAATGTAATAGAAAACGAAGCAAATCCTTCCATGTCATTCAAGGCATTGAGCCTGGCAAGGAATCCGCTGGAAAAGTTTGCATCCAATCGCTTTTTATCAGCTTCAAATTCTGCATCTTGAATATTCCGTTTCTTATTCAATTCCCCAACCAATAGATCAATTCTTGACTTTTGGTTCTTATATTCTGAAGCAGATTCTTCATATTTCTGCTGTTTAAAATTACACTCAGACCCACGTCCTCTTTTTCCTGTTCCACAGGTGCCATCACATTCACATATGTAGTCTTGGTAATACCGCTCTTTTAATGAGAAAAACCCATTTAATTCTTTCTTCAGTTCTTTTATCTTTTGATCATTTACCTGTATCGAAGTTAGATAGTTTGCCTCCAAGGAGTTCATGCTTTTTTTTCTCGACTCAACCAAGGATTGCTTGATTTCTGATTTAAATACTTCAATTTCAAGGGGTTTTGAAATTACCAAGGCAATAACAACTGCTAGAAAAAGCCGCGGAAGGGATTGAATGAATTCTTTTAAAGGCTCCCCATTTTTTCTGAAACTAGAAACAATATATCGATCTAGGTTGAAAATAATCAGCCCCCAGAGAATTGCCATGGGTAAACTGATAAAAAAAGTCGAAAATATCATCTGGAATGCAAAGAAGGAAGATAATACTGCAATAATTGCAGTTAGTAATACAGTGGCCCCAATGCTTGTATATTTTATCCACTCAGAGCTTGGGCATTTTTCCAATACCTCCTCACTGCTTCCTGAGCAAAAAATTAACATTTTTACGATCGGGTTCTGTGAATTCATTTTCTTTTAAACCATTTAAATAATTTATTTTCCGTAGAACCTTCTTTATTATTTAAAAAGGGTGAGTTTGTTTTTTTTATGGGTTCAATTGGATTCGAATTAAGCTGGGAAGATTGATCAACCACAGCAAATAAATCAAGTTTCCGATTATATACTCCCAATGTGGTCTCTAAAGTAAATATATAGTTTTCGTTTTCAAAAATCTGAAAAACATGCTCCCCAAAGATATTAATGAAACCCAATCTTGCTTCCTTTAAAATTCCATTTGCCTTTGTTGACCATTCCACTTTAATTCGATCTCCTTTCAATACAGCATATGAGTGATGTGGTGGGTTAGCGGATTCAAGAGGCACAAAATCAGTAGAGGCGGGATCATAGACTGATATTCTCAAATCAATGAAGGCATCATCAACAATTTTGATAAAAATTGATTTTATCAATACCCCCGTTTTATTACTCGCCTTTATTCGAAATAGGGTATCTTCAAAAACAGGAATTGTAATATTTCCAGTTGTGCTAACTGCTCCAACAGCAGGATCTAACAAAATAAAATCAGCATTTTCAACTTCCCAGTACAATTCAATTAAGTCGCCAGGCTGAACTTCTGTTTTATTTACTTGAAAATTGATATTGATATTATTTACTGCATAGTCAAGCGTTTCAGATTTTGACAAAATCACCTGAAATTCCTTCACTTTATTATAAATCAATTCTCCTATATTATTTACCGAACCATAATCAACATTACTAATAAGCTGTTTTTTATCAAGTATGGCAAAACATTCAATGAATTGATTTGATTCAGGTATTGAAACCAAGGCAATATTTGATCCTGAAATAGCCATCCGTTTCAATGTATTCATATTCCTCAATCCCCTCTCGCTTTGAGCCAAAAATACAATTAGTTCAACATGAACCCCACGATTCTGAAGTTTAAATATTTCAGCTTCCATTTTTTCTAGTTCAGCAATACCAATCGTGATTTGAACGTGCGATTGCAACCTGATTAGTTGAGCAGCAACTTCAGATCCCCAATCAAATGGCCAGTATAAATAATTAAACATGATAATAGTTTATTAATGCAAATGGAATTATTTTTTCAAATGCAGTATCAGCTATAAACTTGACGTCTTTCCTTCTTTTCCAAGCTCCCGCATAATTCCATGGATGAGGTTTTCAGGGTGAATCGTATCTTGTCCATATCGCTTAGCATTTAGCCAAGAAAATTGAACAGCATTATTAATAGCTCCACCTGATACTTCAAATCGCTTTGCTAAATCTTGATAATCGATTTTAGATGAAACGTTGAATGAAGCAAGGGCTTTTCTCCATAATACCTCTCGTTCTTTGGGCTTGGGTAATGTAAAATGTATGATACTTTGGAAACGCCTAATGAATGCCCTATCAATATTAGGCTTTAAGTTTGTTGCCAAAATAATCAATCCGTCAAAATCTTCAATGCGTTGCAACAAATAAGATGTTTCCTGATTAGCAAACTTATCTTTTGAGTCAGACACATCCGTTCTTTTTGAGAACAATGATTCTGCTTCATCAAAAAAAAGTATCCAATCTTTATTTTCGGCAATATCAAAAATACGTGAGAGATTTTTTTCGGTTTCACCAATATATTTTGAAACTATTTGGGAGAGATCAATTCTATATACATTCCGGTTATGCATACTTCCCAGTAAAGAGGCAGTCAATGTTTTCCCAGTACCAGGAGGACCATAAAAAAGTGCTCGATATCCTTTTCTAAATCTTTTTTTCAATAAGTCCATCGACTTGATTTCCTCTTGATGCACCATCCATGTCTGCATGTGATCAACTTCATCCATAATCTGTTCATTCAACACAAGGTCGGATAAAGTCAAATGAGTATATATTTTACTTGCAGGAAAATTAGTACTGAACTCTGGATCAAAAGCCTGTCCAAGAGTAAGCAATGAAAGACATTCTTCTGAAATAGTTAATTTGCCAGACCAAAATGTTTCTGCCTGACCTGCTTGTTGCAAACTCAATACATTTTCCTTTTTAAAGAAATGATTGTCCTTAAATTTTTCAATAAGTTGAATTCGCTTGGATATGTCTTTGCCTGCAAGAACAAAACAAACTGTTTCACCCGTAGGAATGAAGCCTTTGAAATTACTAGCTTCATGACCACCAAATTCAGAGAAAGATCTTCCAATTGACTTATTCTGAATAAAAAAACGATCGAACAATTGCGGATTAAGATGTGGAATAATAGCCATCACCAAAATGACCCTTTCCTCTATTGTCATTGAGTGCTTTTCAATAAAGTCCTGATAATAACTTCCTACTTCTCTGAATGAGGGTGGGGGTATAAAGGAAATGTCATATTCTTGGTCTGCAAAATATTGTTGCAACCTGGCATCAAGAATTTCTGAAAACCAATTTACTTCCTCCTCTATGAATGTCATGTTATGTTGTTCCATATAAATTAATTCCATTCTACTACCAACCTATCGGTCATCCAATTTAGCTTAATCATTGAAATATTCCAAGGCAAAGAGCTAAGCAACACATCGAATGCTTTTTTCTCAACAATCAATTCCCATCGATTATCGCGCTTGTACAACCTTCCTTCTCTGCGTAAAAATGTTTCCTGAAATGTGTCTGGCTTGGTATTTTTCAATTTTGGCCAGTTTTGTAGTGCCCCTTTCAACATTTTTTCTGATAACCCCTCTTCTTCTAGTGTAATATCCAATGTGGGTTCAATTGGAAAATTTAAATCGGCTCCACACAAAATCTTGTTTAGGGAAAGATTCCACTCCTCCATCTCTGTTTTGCCCGTGACAAGGTATTGGGTAAGTTGAATAGCCCTTGCCCTTTCCGCATCTCCCAAAAAATCTTTCGAATTGGCAAGTTCTAACATAGAGAAATAGCGGGCTAAAAATGGCCATAACAATACTAAACCTGCATTGTATACTGTTATCCCTTCTTCAGGATCCAACATCTCCTCCTCACGTTCTTTCTGCTCGGCTGTATCCTTTATATCGTCTGGCGACTTAAGTTTCCTTTTCTGGTCAGTAGGGATTGGCTTTAATTCAGGTATCAGTGCTGTTAAGCCTTTCCAAAAAGTCTTTTCTGAAGCAGAAAACCGCTTGGAGTCAAATTTTTGTATTTGGCGGAGCAAAGCATTATCAATATTTTTTAAAATCGACTTTAACAAAAGTTCAATTATTTCTATTGGATCTTTTACCCTTGAATTCATACCAGACCATAATAATAATATATGATCCCATTTAGATGAATCATTGTCAATACGCAACACTTCCCAAATATTGATATTGAAATTATTTTTCATCAATTGCTCAAACGAATTCAACTCTTTTTTTAAGTTAGGGTGAATGATAGATAGAATTTCTGACGACATCCCTGTGCGCATCAATTGAATTATTCTCTTTCTACTCTTCTGTATACCACCTTTTATATGCAAGAGATACCTAACTGCATTGGGATTGGTTTTCATATGAGTCAATAAGGTTGACCTTACTTCTTGTAATGAACTTACAAAAGCTCCTGGCATAATTAAACCATATTCGAGAAAATAAATAAATATTTTTTCGATGTCTGTAACAATGCTGTCTTCCTTATCATTAGATTCCTTAATAAAATTTTTAGGAAGATTTATATTTTTAAGATCTTCATTTTTATAAATCAGAAACGTCTTTGAGATGGATTTCTCCATCTGCCTGACCTTTGATATTTCTCGCATCAAAAGACCTAGACGTGATTCAGCTGATAAGGTTCGCATCTTCCCAATATCATTGAATTGTTTAATGATTTTTATGATGCTTTCATTATCGGCTTGTTCGAAAAAGTCGTTAAAAACATCGTTAAAAAAAGAAACAGAAGTATCATCTTTTAACAATGATCCAATGCTACTCAAGAGATATTCTTTGGTGTCTTCTTTAGAAAAAATTATCAATAGTTGATCAATGCTCTCAGGATTGAGATCTTCATTTGATAAAAAATTGGATATCCCTATTTCTTTAATACGAGATACAATCAACTTCTCCCTTTCAGTCATTTCTCCTTCCTGAAGAAATAAATTTCCAGATTGAATGAAAAAGTTTAGGTCTTCTTCAATTTGATCTTTAATAACTGTTTCATCCACTTCCTTTGTTTCGTCTGCATTTTCAAACAATCTTGGGTCAGTTAATGCAAAAACATATTGTTCAATTAAACTTTTTATGTCTTCTCCCTGACTACCTAAACCAAGGCCTTTTAATTTTGGTAAATTAACTAGTGGAATTTTTGCTTCAGTTAAAATGGTTAGAAACTTGAAAATATCTGCCCTATCCTTTTTATTGAAAATGGCCAGCGACCTGATGAAATTTGCATGAATCAAATCTTCGCTTTTATATTTCCATAGTCCCTGCTTGAGAATTACAGAAATCAAGGCATAATAACGTTTGTTTTTATCTGCGAACAGGTGCATTTTATCTAATGGTTCCAACCATGTTTCTATGACTTTTTTCATATCAACATATCGTGTCATTAAATAAATTTCCCTTAAAAGAACTGGGAGTGCTAAAATCTTGAACAATCTCGATAACTCAGTATCTGACCATTTTTTTTCACCAATCCACTCCTGAAATAATGATGCTGCTTTTTCATCTCGGGAGTCCTCAAATAAAAGTGTATTAGTGAATTGTTCAGGTGTAAGTATTCCGCTTTTAATGGGTTTAGGCTGGATTTTATCAGATTCTGGTAAGTTTTCCTTTACAAGATTGGACAAGGCATTGGTGATAAAATTTATATCAACGCCACTAGTGTTTGTTGCAGCATTTAATATTGATTTTACAGTTATGCCCGAAACGACCATTGCCTTTAATAAAAGTGCAAGATTGATAGAGTCGTTTACTTTAAGTACTTCCGATTCATTAATAAGAATTTCATGCAAATCTGCTTGGACCTTTATTTTCCAAAAAGAAAACTTGAAATAAACAGTAAAAATAAAAATGAATGCCTGCTTTTGTGTTTTATGCATCGGCGCTGAAAACATAAAACGTATCCAAGAATTTACTACTTTATATGCCTTTGGATTACCAAAATTTGGACTCGACAAAATCTTAAAATATGAATCTATCCAAGTATTTGAATCTACAGGTATGTTTTTTAAAATAGTTTCAACCTTTAAATTATCCTCTACAATATTTAAAACAGATTTGGGATCGTAAATAATTTCCAACAAATCCCAAGGGGAAATAATTTTTTCTTCTAATAAAACACTGATACTGTTTTTATGAAGATCTTTAATTGTCTTCTTTGTAAAAGTTGACTTCCTTAATAAAATTTTTAAAAATTCTTTTTCATCAAAACCTGATTTCAGCATTCCTTTTTTTATCCAGAAGTTGATGATTTCATTCAAACTACTTAAAGATGTTTTGTATACATTTGAAATAGCTTGTTTAATTAATTCTACATCAAGTATGTCGAGTAAAACTTCTTGTTGAGATATTGAGAGTCTTTTGCTTTGTATTTTATCTAATACAACTGGAGACTTTTTAAAAATACGGTTGATGTATTCTCGGTTTTCATTCCAACTTTGTCCGTAAAATGCATGTCCTTCAGGGAAGCGTAAATTTTCTAAAACACCTGAGATCAATTCATAATAAAAGGAATTATTGGGGTCGTCGGTATTTTTTTTGGCCAATGCATCAAATTCACCAATTTTTAGCATGGAAATGGTGTCATCTGAATCTTCAATTAATTCCTTTGGTAGTAAATCCTTTTCCAGGATTTCCTCAATTTTTATCTGTATCTGTTTTTCACTTTTTTGCTCAAAGAGCATATAAAAATCATTGCTCAGCGTTTTTTCCTTTTCAGCGGTTTCAAGTATTGTGTAAATAAATTCATGAAAACTGATACGTTCATTTGAATTTGAAAAAAGGGTAGGATAAATAAAGAGAGTTGCATATTTAGATACTTCATCTTTGGTCATCTTCAGCCAGTTCAGTTTTCCAATCAAATTGATTGCTGATTCGAGCGCCTTGTGAATTCGTTCAACTTTACTGGTTGAAAATATTTTTTCAATTTGTTGAAGCAACGCTGCTTCATCTTGGTATGTTAAAAAATATGCTAATTCCTTGTTGAATCTATTTTGAAAAAGAACCTCCATGAATTCTTGCCTGTGTTTGGTCAGCAATAAATCAAAACTGAATATGATATTGTCAAAAAAATTATTCCCTACATTATCCAAAACTAGGTCAAGGTCTAAAATATGATATAGGGTTAATAAAAACTTCTCTTTGATGTATGCGGCTTTACTCGATTTTTTTCTAGATTTTCTTTTTTTTATCTTCTCAGTAAAGCTGCTGGATATACTTAGAATTGACTTGGGTATTTCAATAGGATCGGTAATATATCCTTTCAACAAAATTTTTAGCTTTGAAAAAACCTTGCTTATATTAAAGTCCCCTGTTCCAGCTGAAAGTGTTTCTTGTACAAAAGTTGCATAAACCTGTTTTTCGATTCTTTGTCTCGCATCAATATCTTCTACAATAGCAATACTCAAGATATAATCTGCTATTTTTTTATGTTGATCACCAAAGATCAATTCCATGAATTGGCGAAAAATCTTTTTATCTATTTTTTCA
>CAMBGO010000026.1 GCA_945866165.1 Chitinophaga pinensis
TGGAATGAGCGACTAATTAATGAATATTCATCTACTTCAAACTTAGCCCAAAAATATTTCGACCTCTCATTTTGTTATAAAAAAGAAGGCAACAAGGAAAAATCAACTTTCTACCAAAATCTATTAAGTTCTAAATTCCCTGAATGTAACCTAAACCTATTTCTAAAGGACCCTTTAGCGATGGAGAAAATTGAAAAGGAAAAAGAATTAAAGGCAACAAGTACGTATGAAGAGATATACAACCTAATGATTTCAGGAAAATTTGATGAAGCACTTATAAAGAAGAAGATCGCCGACTCCACTTACGGAGAAAATAATTGGTCGCCACAACTTCTCTACATTGAATCACTATACTACATAAATAAAAGACAAGATAGTATTGCAATCGAAACCCTGGGAAAAATTATAACGCTCTACCCTAACTCTCCCCTTTCAGAGAAAGCACAATTATTTGCATCTGTTATTAGCAGACGGAGTGAGATAGAAAAAGAATTGAAAGAAAAAACTATTGAAAAGGAACAAGAAACAGTTATAGACTGGATTGAAGATGGACCCCTATCAAGAACCAAAGTAAGTGATATAAAAATTGATTCAATGGTCAAAGATAAAGGGATCATAAAGTTGGCTCAACCCATTAAAATTGATTCAACTTCCTTGGTTTCAAATAAAAAGAAGATTACAGATGAAAAATATTCTTTTGACCTAAATGAAACGCAATTTGCCCTTCTTATTTTGAATGATGTAGATATCATTTATACCAATGAAGCCAAGCGTGCCATTACAAACTACAACAACCGTAGCTTTTCAAATAAAAACCTGGTTGTTCAACAGGAAAAAATAGATGGCAAAACCATTCTTAAGATTTCCGAGTTCAAAAATACACTAGAGGCAATAGATTATATTGATATCGCCAGGAAATTAGGCCCAACAGAAATATTCCCTTGGTTGCCAGCTCAGAAATATAGCTTCCTGCTTATTTCGCCATCGAATTTTAAGATTTTGACTGAAGAAAATAAAATTCAACCCTACTTGGAGTTCATCAAAATTCAACTACCAGGAAAATTTTAAGAATTCCTTTCTTCCAATAACATCTCTTTTATTTAGCTTTACCATATGAGCGAACATCCCAAAAAGAGCGTAGGAACGCCTAAGGCAATTCGGATTTTCTGGAAATATTTTTTCATTTGCTGGTCAGCGTTGATACTGGTGATTTTAAGTATTTATATAGGCGTGTTCGGTAAACTACCGTCAATAGAAGAATTACAGAATCCTTCTATGATGTCGTCCTCTGAAATCTATGCAGATGATGGCACACTGATGGGAAAATTTTATCAAAAAGACAGAATTAATGTAAAATACCAGGATATTTCTCAAAATGTTATCAAGGCATTGATAGCCACTGAAGATGAACGTTTCTATCAACACTCCGGCATTGATATAAAGAGTTTATTAAGAGCCATTGTATTTCTTGGTAGTGAAGGAGGAGCAAGCACAATTACGCAACAAACAGCAAAGGCATTACTTGGACAAGAGAGCAGGAAAAGCGTAATGAGGGTTATTGAAAAACTGAAAGAGTGGATTGTGGCCGTAAGACTAGAACGAAATTTTACAAAAGAAGAAATCATCACACTTTACTTAAACATGGTGAACTATGGTGATGAAACTTACGGAATAAGAAACGCAGCAAAAACTTATTTTCAAAAGGAGCCAGGTCAACTTACAATTGATGAGTCAGCTGTGTTGGTGGGTCTGCTCAAAGGCAGCACCAGATATAATCCAAGAAGAAATCCAAAAGCAGCTATAGCGAGGCGCAATACAGTTTTAGACCAAATGGTAAGAAATGATTTTCTAACAAAAGAAGAAGCTAGAAAATTTAAAATCGGACCCATCCAGTTAAAATACCTCAAACTAGATGAAAATGCAGGCATGGCACCATACCTAAGAGAAGTACTAAGAGAAGAGATGAAGGAATGGTGTAAGAAAAATATCAATCCTAAGACGAGTGAGCCTTATAACATGTATAAAGACGGACTGAAAATTTATACAACCATCAACCCACGGATGCAAGAATATGCTGAAGTTGCCGTATACCGTCATATGCAAAACCTTCAAAAAGTATTTAATTCACAGCAAAACATAAAAGACGGATCAGTATGGAAAAGCAAAGAGGGCAAAGCGGTACTTGACATAACCCTGAAACAATCTGATCGTTGGAAGGCGATGGAAGAAGAGGGCATTGACGAAGAAGAAATAAAAAAAAGCTTCAATGAGCCCATTCCAATGCGCATTTTTGCATGGAATGAAAAACGTGAAAAGGATACGGTGATGAGTCCGTTGGATTCTTTAAAGTACCATAAACAAATGATGCAAATAGGACTCATTTCTATGGATCCAATGACCGGTGAAATCAAAGCAGGGGTAGGAGGAAGCAATTTTAAGCGATTCAAATTCGATCACGCAAACGTAAAAACAAAACGTCAAGTTGGATCCACTTTCAAGCCAATTTTATATACCCTTGGGGTCGTAAATGGATATAAACCTGAAACCATTTTACCAGGTGGGCCAATTGATATGGGTGGAAAAATGATTAGTGGCGATGGTGGACCCATGGCAATCTGTCTTGCATTCTCAAAAAATCCAGGAGCCGTTTACCTTATTAATCAACTTGGTGTTAATAAAACCATAGAGTTTGCTGAGAAGGCAGGAATTGTTTCTAAAATTCCTCCCTACCCTTCTATTGCATTGGGTTCTGCTGATATATCCCTATTTGAAATGATTCAAGCATACAGCATTTTTCCAGGAAGGGGATTCAACGTAAAACCCTTTTTTGTCACTAGAATTGAAGATAAAAATGGCAATGTATTGGCCAATTTCAGAACTGAAACAAAGGAAGTTGTTAATGAAACCGAGGCATTTATCATGACTAAAATGCTACAGGGAGTAGTTGATTATGGAACTGGTCGTGCTCTAAGGGGTGCTTATGGTATATCGAGTGAAGTAGCAGGAAAAACAGGTACAACTAATGATAATGCAGATGGCTGGTTCATTGGGTTTAGTCCACAACTCCTCTCAGGCGTTTGGGTTGGCTGTGATGATCCATTCTTGCGCATGTTATACACTTCTGGCGGTTCACAAATGGCCATGCCAGCATGGGCATATTATTATCAACAGGTATTCAATGATAAAACCTTAAATATTGATCCTAGTGCAAGGTTTGTTTCCCCATCAGGAATGCAAAGCGATATTCTCTTTGATTATAATCAATTTAAACCTGCTGACAGCACACTTCCAATTGAAGGGGATGAAGGTGCTAATAACCCTGCAAAAACTATAGAGATTCCCATTAGTGATGGAAAAGAAAAAGTATTGACTGAATCGCAAATATTCAATGCTGATGATGCTCAGAATACGGGGGGGCAAAAAAATGATAAAGTGATTAAGCAGGCACCAATTCATACACAACCAAAGGATACAATTAAAAAGAGAAGGGGTATAATTTATAGGATATTTAAAAAATCAAAGGATACAAATTAATAGGATAACATTCCTCATAAAAAAGAGTCTGAACTTTATAGAATAATAAGGCGATATGGCGTAGACCAACTCGTTTAAAATCTCATTTATTGCTCACCCTACGACCAGAGAATTTAAATTGCTTGCTAAAGAATACTGGACCAATTAATCTGACAATACAGTTTCAATATGGTGTAATGATATTAAAATAAATAGCCGGCTTGAAGCCGGCTATTTATTTTAATATCATAGAGAATTAATCTTACTTCACCTTAACATCTACCCTACGGTTTTTAGCCCTTCCCTTTGATGTTGCATTGCTATCAACTGGATTTTTAGAACCGTAACCAACTGCCTCCATTCTTGAAGCTTCAATTCCTTTTTTAACAAGGAATCCCATTACAGCATTTGCTCTTCTTGTAGATAGTGGATCATTTATTTTATCTGATCCAGTGTTGTCAGTATGGCCTTCAATGGTGATGGTTACAAACTCATTTTTCTGTAAAATATCTGCAACAACCATTAAGTCCTTTGTAGCTTTACTAGAAAGAACAACCTTACCTGTTTGAAACTTTAGATTATCAGAACTGATGCTGATTTCAGGACAACCTTTGTTTGCAGCCACTCCAGGGATATCAATACACCTGTCTTCTTCGTCATTTATACCGTCACCATCTTTATCTGGCACAGGACATCCACCATATTTTGCAGTTCCTGCAACAGTTGGACATTTATCTTCTTCATCATTGATGCCATCCTTGTCTGTGTCTGGGATAGGGCACCCGTCATATTTTGCAATTCCAGCAACAGTTGGGCATTTATCTTTTTCATCATTGATGCCATCCTTGTCTGTATCTGGAACAGGACAACCATCATATTTAGCAACACCAGCTACCAAAGGACATTTGTCTGTGGCATCAGGAACCCCGTCCTTGTCTGTGTCAACTACAACCGGCACTGGAGGTGCTAGTGTAACAACAGGCTTTGGTTTCCTAGGATAAAGCTCTGCGATTACACCCATGCTGTAAAATAAGTGAAAGTTATTATTTGCTGTTACAGGCAATCGATATTGTGTCTGAAAAGTCATCAAGGTACCGTCAAATAAATTGAGCTGTAAGCCACCTCCAACTGGAATGTATGCAGCGTAATAACCTTGCCATAGTGAGGCGCCAGCACCTGCAGAAAGGAAAGGAGAAATGAAGTATTGATCAGAAAGCAGCTTCATAAAAATATTGGCATCTGATTCAAAATAGGCTCTAGTTCCTCGTTCCTTACCATAAGCAGTAGGTGTTTGCATTGGAGCATTCATTAGTGCAAATCCAACACGGGCATTGAAATCAAAATTATCAGACAATCCTTCTGTATAGGATATAGACATTCCAGCCTTAGTCCTACCAGTAGCTCCCCATTGTTTCTTACTTAAAACATCACTCATCCCTTTATCCCTTATTTGAGCTGCAGTAACATAGTCTTGCAAGGTTACATGAACCCCAAGCGATTTTGGTTTCTTATAATAATTCGTTTTTTGTGCGAGGGCAACAAAGACAAACAGAAAACTGAAGATTGTCAGTAGAATACGTTTCATAAACAGTTGGTTTTGTATATTAAACAAAATTAACCCTACGGAGGCTAAGAATAAAATTTTTGTTCGCTTTTCAACCACTAGTTCCTTTTTAGTGGATAAATTCTTTCTACAAGTACTTTGGTTACCCCTTTTCTATCCAATTTGATCTTTTTGGCTGCCGTTGTTGTTAAATCTACCAATCTTGGATTACGGTGGTGAAGCCTATCGGTGACCGTCACCTCAACAGAAAGCTTATTAGAAAGATTTGTAACTCGAATCAGCGTACCCATCGGATAGGTATTGTGGGCACAAGTCATCTTTTTTTGGCTGAAAATCTGGCCATTTGCCATTTTTCTACCAATAAACTTATCAGCATAAAAACTTGCAATCCCGAGAGTTGAATCCGATATAACAACCTTTCTATAATTTACTTTCTGCTGCGAAAATGAATCAACTGAAAGAAAAAAAGAAAAAGTAACCGTTATCAAAAGGCAAATATGTTGCTTTTGAAGTATTGCCATTTTTTATCATTTACATATTAATCAAATTACGAAATATATAAGACTCCTCAAATTTTAAAATCAATTAACTGATTATCAATTAATTGTATTTATAAATCCAAATTTGATAAATAAAGCTGCTAACAAATTTTCGCTTAAACACGTTTTTCTCCAAGGCTTAAGTGCGTCGGTTTCCCATCCCTGTCTCCCTTTGGGGGAAGGGCATGCAGGAGGTTAGATTAATAATTAACCAAGAAAAAACTTCCAACCCCTTCCTATAAAAAAAACGGTGATGGGAATAAAAGTAACCTCGCTGGAATCTCTGCGGGCAGCAAGGAACATGCAAAAATGAACTTGCAATTGTAGTTTAATGGGCTAACTTAGTGGCTATATGTTTGGTAATCGAATCTTATTGCTTTTCGTTTTCAAAACCCTCTTCCTTTTAAGTTTAAAATCACAAACTGAGGTAAAAAACCAATTGAAAGTGATCTCCTCTCTTGATAGTCTTGAAATGACGATTGCCTTGGATCCACTGTTAGAAATGATGGAATTAAAGCAATTGGTGCCCAATATCAAATATGATCTGGCCTATGCTCAAAAGTCAAATTTCACCAAACACCGCTTATACCCCAAAAGATTAAAATCAACCTATCTAAGAAAAGAGCCGGCCCTAGCCCTGGCAAAAATTGCTGCGGAGTTGGCGGTCAAAGGACTTGGCATTCTAGTATGGGATGCTTACAGGCCATATTTCGTGACAGAAAGATTTTGGAAGTTGATTCACGATGAACGATATGTAGCAAATCCAATCAAAGGAAGTGGGCATAACAGGGGTATTGCCATTGATATGACATTATATGAATTGAGCTCAGGGACACTAATAGACATGCCCACAGGTTTTGATGATTTTTCTGAAAACGCCCATCATGGCTATCAAAATATCTCTGAAATCAACATAAAAAACAGAGAAATTTTAAAGGGTGTGATGGAAAAAAATGGATTTATTAAATTTGAAACAGAATGGTGGCATTACTCATGGCCTTCGCCCTCAAAATATGACGTGTTGAACATTCCATTCTCACAATTAAAATAAAAGAAATGCTCCAACATAAGAACATCCTAATCATTGGTGGCACAAGTGGAATTGGACTTGCTGCCGCAAAAAGATTTTATGAGTTGGGGGCTAATATTGTTTGTATTGGTAAAAATGAAGATGGCGCTAAACCTTCTGTCACTGAATCATCTACGCATCACATTTTATTAGCCGATGCATCAAAAGATGAAACTGCAGAATGGGGCATCAGTTACTGTCTTGATAAATTTAAAGGGTTCGATGGATTGCTACACATAGCAGGTGGGAGTGGAAGAAAATTTGGCGATGGCCCCTTGCATGAAATGACTTTAGATGGATGGATAAAAACAATGGAGTTAAATGCAACAAGTGTAATGCTTTCAAATAAAGCTGCCATCAAGGCTTTCCTTGACCTCGAAAAAGGTGGATCAATAGTAAACATTGCATCTGTTCTTTCCAACAACCCTGCACCACATCATTTTTCAACACATGCCTATGCAGCTTCAAAAGCAGCAGTGGTTGGACTAAGCAAATCTGCAGCTTCATTTTACGCAAAAAATAATATTAGAGTAAATGTAATTTCTCCCGGATTAATTGAAACGCCCATGTCAAAAAGGGCTGTTGAAAACGAAGAAATCATGTCTTATATCAAAACAAAGCAACCGATTGATGGCGGAAGAATTGGATATCCAGAAGACTTAACCGAATTGATGGCATTGCTCCTGTCTGATCAAGGGAAATTCATCACAGGACAAAATATTTCAATAGATGGCGGTTGGTCTATATCTGAAGGGCAGTATGCCATTTAATCTTAAAAAAGAATTTCAACAATAACAACATAGACAAATGAATGAAATAAAAGAATATATAGAAAAGGGAAGAGCGATTTGTGACAGAATATCTCAACAAGAGAATCAAATTTTACAAGCAGCAGAAATGTTTGCAAAAAGTATTCTGGCGGGCAGGATGGTACATATATTTGGTTCTGGGCACAGTCGCATCATGGTGGAAGAAATGTGGCCACGCTATGGTTCTTTTCCTGGATTCAATCCAATTGTTGAACTGTCCCTCACTTTCCACAACCTGGTCGTAGGTTCAAATGGGCAACGTCAAGCAATGTATCTAGAAAATGTTAGTGGATTTGCTGAAAAAATATTGAGAAATTTTGTTCTTTCAGAAAATGATACCGCACTTATTATTTCCTCTGGAGGCACCAATATCGTTCCAATTGAAATGGCAGAAGTGTTCAAAAAAAATAATATTAAGGTGGTAAGCATTATTTCCACACAACATTCAAACGCAAGTAAAAGTAAAAGAAGCGATGGAATAAAACTAGGAGATGTATCTGACCTTGTGTTGGATACCGGCTCACCAATTGGTGACTCAATGATAAAGATTGAAGGACTTGCAACTCCAGTTGCACCAGGGTCTTCATTAGGCGGCATCTTGCTTATAAATTGTATAAAAGCTAAATTAGCATCTATCTTAACGAAAGCTGGACAACCACCAACCGTTTTAACAGCCTCTAATGTTGTTGGCGAGCAAGAAGCAATCAGGTTATTTGAGAAAGCTTATGATGAACATGCAGTCAGAATGTCCAAACTATACCAATTTAGTCAAATATAAATTTTATGCAACCGATACCAATCCGCACAACTGTAGTTGGAAGCTACCCTTTTCCTGGATGGCTTGAATACGCAACCCAACACCTACAAGAATTTGGAGCAGCAGACATTGAAGAAATGGCAGAAGATGCTGTAATTGCAGCTATACATGACCAGGTGAAATCTGGACTAGACGTAATAACAGATGGTGAACAAACTCGATTTGACTTCAACTTATCTTTCTATGGATTTATAAAAGGAATCCAAGCGAACCATACTGAAACAAGAAGATTTGGGCCACCCGCGCATGACCAGAGAGGAAAACATTCCATTGTTGAAGAATTGAAAGCCCCAAATGGTCTTGGATCGATTAAAGAATACGAGCGCCTCAAAAAACTGGCCCCTTCTGGACCAACACTAAAAATGAGTTTGCCTGGACCCTATACATTGAGCGGAAGATTGCTACCAAACAAACAATACAAAGACAGATGGGAAATTACTTCTGCATTAATCCCCATCATACAAAATGAATTAAAAGTATTGGTTGACGCAGGATGTACTGAAATAACAGTGGATGAACCTTCAATGAGTTGTTATGCTTATAAAGAAGACACCAAAAGATTTGTTTCAATATTTAATGAAACTGTTTCAGTAGTAAAAGATAAATGTCGGTTGTCGACTCACTTGTGTTTTGGAAATTTTAAAGGTAGACCAGTTGGCTATAGAAGCCTTAAGCCAATGTTACCAGATTTTCTCGATATGAATGTGAATGAAATTCATATTGAAATGGCAAACCGTGAATTTGCTGAAATAGAATTGTTAGCAGCCTTTGCAGAAAAAATGGATGTATCAGTTGGCATCATCGACGTAAAAAATTATTACATTGAATCAATCAATGATGTAAAACAAAGAATCAAAGATTGCCTGAAGTTTGTTCCTGCGGAAAAACTATCTGTTGCACCAGATTGCGGACTTAGTCAAACTGCAAGATGGGCAGCTAAACAGAAGTTAGTAAACATGGTTGAAGGGGCAAGGCAAATGCGGTAATACAATGATAAAGGCTATCAGGAAAAATAATGAGTTAGTTGAAGACATGGTTAAATGCATTGCAGATGACCACAACTTTTATTTATGGTGGTTAGGACAAAGTGGCTATCTGCTACAATATAAGAACCAACGCATTCTAATTGATCCATATCTATCAGATTCACTTACAAAAAAATACGCCAATACCGAGAAGCCTCATATCAGAATCAGTGAACTTGTTATTTCGCCCGAACAACTCTCTGTAATCAACTTTATTACATCAAGTCATAATCATACCGATCACCTTGATGCAGAAACCATCATTCCGATTCTCAAAAAAAATAATGATTGTCAATTAATAGTTCCAGAAGCAAATAGAAATTTTGTTTGTGATCGATTGAAAATAGGAACGGAAGTTCCAATAGGTATAGATGCTGGAGAAAAAATGCAAATCGGTAACATTTCTATCACTGCTGTGCCTGCTGCGCATAATACAATAGAAAAAGATGAAAATGGAAAATGCAAATTTCTTGGTTATATTTTCCAATTAGGGGAATGGTGCATTTATCACAGCGGAGACACGTTGATGTTTGATGGGATGACTGAGCTAATAAAAAGCCACAAACCCAATATTTTAATTTTACCTATTAATGGCAATGATCCATCAAGAAAAGTAGCTGGCAACCTAAATTGCAATGAAGCAATTGCATTGGCTAAGAACATCAAGAATACGATAGTTATTCCTTGTCACTATGATTTGTTTGAATTCAATACAGCAGATATAAATTATTTTATTGAAACTGCTATAAGTGAAAGCCAAGACTATTGTGTTTTAGATCTAGGTGGTAAATTTTCCAGCAATGAATTATAAATAAATCTGAATACCCTAAAAAATCACAAAGAATATTCAATAACCGATTCCACTGCGTCTATGTTAATCGGTCCATACACATGTGGGAATGTCTGCTCCAATGATGGTGACCATTCAAATATGTATTGACAAGTTAATTTATCAGTCTCAATTCTAAGACAGAGAATATCCTTTCGATCTGTATAATATTTACTAAGAATATCTTCAACCTGATTTTCGTGACAACAATGAATAAAGCCCTCTTCTTTCAAAGCAGGTGCTACATAAAAGCCATTTATTTTTGCTGATTCCCAATCAGCCTTGGTTGTAATATGAAAGATAGTACTCATTCCTGTTGTTTAGTTTGTAGAATAAATTTGTTTGGTGTTTTGTGAAATCAACATAAGGTCTGCAAGAACAATAGCAGTGGCGGCTTCTAACACTGGCGGTACCCTCAAGGCAATACAAAGATCATGTCGCCCCCTAACTGAAAATGCTTCCATGTTATCTGTTTCCCAATTATAAGTCAATTGTTCTTTAGGTGTTGAAGATGTAGGTTTGATGGCAATGCGAAACACAAGTTCATTTCCATTTGAAATTCCTCCAATGATACCACCGGCATGATTTGTAATTGTCTTTCCTTCCTTGTTTTCTATTGGATCATTATGTTCAAGTCCAAACATATTAGCTGCTTTGAAACCGGTTCCAAATTCAATGCCACGAACAGCAGGAATAGAAAAAACTGCATGAGCAATCAACGATTCAACTGAATCAAAGAATGGCTCACCCAATCCCAAGGGTAACCCAATTACTTTGCACTCTACTACACCACCAACAGAATCCTTTTGCGCAATAGCTTTTTGAAGACCTTTTTCAATATCTGGTTCTCCTCCTATTGAGGTAATAGTAGCAGTTACTTTAATATTTTGAAGAATTTTTTTTGCAACAACGCCAGCTGCAACCAAACACAATGTAAGCCTTCCACTAAAATGTCCACCACCACGATAATCTTCAAAGCCACCAAATTTTCTATTTGCAACAAAATCTGCATGTCCTGGTCTGGGAACAGCACGTTGTTTTTCATAATCACCTGAGCGGGTGTTTTTATTTTCAAACAACAGTGTAAGTGGAGCACCCGTAGTCATCCCATTAAAAACGCCACTTTTGAATAGCGGCAAATCCTCTTCCTGACGGGGTGTCGTTCCCTTTTGCATACCACCCTTCCGACGTTCAGTATCTAAAACAAAATCATCAACGTTTAATGGCATGCCTGCTGGGCATCCATCTAGTACAACACCTACACTTTCTCCATGGGATTCGCCAAAAATAGAGACTGAAAATTGTTTTCCAAAATGGTTCATAATATTTTTTAATTCGTTTCTAAAATTATATCAGCGCCAAGAGAAATCATATGACGATAGAAATCAGGGTATGACTTGTCAATAGCCTCTGCATCATCAATAGTTATTTTCCCTTCTGCACCAAGTGCTGCAACTGCTACTGCCATAGCAATGCGATGGTCGTGATGAGAATGAACATGTGCTGATAATAGTTTTACTCCGCCATGAACAAGCATTCTATCTCCTTGCAAATCCACCTGTACGCCCATTTTACCAAAGACATCCTGTAACGTTAATGCACGGTTACTTTCCTTATGGGTTAGTCGATTTGCACCCAGGATTTCTGTAGTCCCCTTACAATAAGATGCCAAGGCTACCAATGGAGGAAAAAGATCGGGGCATTCAGTCGCGTCAAATTTAAATGCACTTAATGCTGCTGGCGATACAATATATTTTTCATCAGTGAATTCAATTTGAGCACCTGAATCTTCAATAGCTTGCAATATTTTTCTATCGGCTTGGGGAGAATCTGACTTCATTCCCTTTATAAAAACCTTTCCAGAAATTGCACCAGCAACAAATAAAAATGCTGCACCACTCCAATCCCCCTCGATTGTATAGTGAATTGGATCGGGTACATTGACAGGCGATGAATCTAAAAATGAAAATTGTTCATAAGAAGTAACTACAGGCACCTGCATGCCAAATGATTTTAACACTTTTAAAGTCATATCGATATATGGCTTACTCTTCAAATCGTTGACATTAATAACAACGTTTTGGGCTTTGGAAGCAGAATACGCCATAAGCAATCCAGTTAAAAACTGTGAGCTCAGACTACCATCAACATCTATTGAAGCAGGCTTGAGTGGGCCTGTTATTTGAATTGGAAGTTTGCCCTGATTTGAAGAAATCGAAATGCCTAACAATGGAAATATTTGATCAAAAAAATCCATTGGTCTTTTTAACAATGAACCTGATCCATTCATTTCTAATGTTCGATTACTAAGAGCTGCAATTGGTGTAAACATCCTTATCCCCAAACCGCTTTCGCCACAATTGATATGATCATTTACCGGTTGTACTCCATTGCTATTAATCTCGATTTCATTTCCTCTAACTTTTATTGATGCACCAAGTTTCTGAATGACATCCAATGCAGCAATATCATCATTGCTATTTCCAGGCTCATGAATAAAAGTGGTGCCAACATGGAGTAGTGCGGCTGCACATGCACGTTGCATATCGCTTTTCGACTTTGACGCATCAATGCTTCCGGTTAATGTTGAAGGATTTATAATTGCTCTCATTTAGTTCAGCTCTTATTTAATTTATTAAACTCAGTCATTTCTACATCAAGAGAATCCACTTCAAATTGATGTATACAACCCTTGCCCATTTGTTTAAGTAGGATATAACTCATTTTATTGCTAACACGTTTTTTATCCATTTTAAGTATTCTAAACACTTTATTTACATCAAAAAGTGCCCGAATTGGTAACCCATAATTTGTCAAGACATTTTCGATGCGGATGGAATCTTTAAACCCAAGATATTTTTCAGACATCCATGCCGCAAATACCATACCAAGTGAAACTGCTTGGCCATGGGTTAATTCATATTGGGTTTCCAAAGCGTGCCCGAGGGTATGGCCAAAATTTAAAAGCTTTCGATCTCCTGTTTCAAATTCATCCTTCTGAACAATACCAATTTTTATCTTGATATTTTTTAAGACAATCTCTGTGAGTAATTTTTTATTTCTTTTAACGCCTGACAATTTATTCTTTTCAATCAACAAGAATAGATTCTTATCAAGTATACACGCATGCTTGATGATTTCTGCAAAGCCATTTGACCATTCAGTATCAGGAAGTGTTTTTAGGAAAGCAAGATCATAAAACAAAAATGATGGCTGTCTTATAATTCCTACCATATTCTTATACTCACCTACGTCAATTCCATTTTTACCACCAATAGAAGCATCTACCATTGCTAATAAAGATGTAGGCACAAAACCAAATCGAATTCCACGCATGTAAACAGATGCAATGTACCCAGTTAAATCAGTAATAACCCCGCCACCAACTCCCACGAGCGTTGTTTGCCGATCAGCTTGAAAATCGATCAATTGACTAATAACAGCATCAACAGTAGCCTGAACCTTATATTCTTCTCCGGGCTTTAAAGTAATGACGTTCCAATTTTTGAATTTAGACTTGTGGGAATTGAAAATATTTTCATCCGTAATGATGATGGCTTTATTTCGATCAACAAGTTGGTCAAGGTCCTTAAAATTAGCATCCACATAACAGTCTACAGTTGACGTAGAAAATGCATACTTCGTTTTTTTCATTTCTATTTTATTTAACCACTTATCTATTACCCTTCATAAAAACCTCTATCTCTGTTTCAAAAGTCCTTGTCTGATGATACTCTTCCTGCTTTTCAATAAAATCCTTAACTGGTTTTAATGAAGCGGGACTAACCGAATATGCAATAATTTCATCAGACCATTCAAAATTTCCTTTTAACAACTGAGTTCCATTTAACCACTCTTCTGCATCAAGTCTTAACATACGCATCACTTGAGAAAGATTTTGAGCAGGATGCAACTGTAAAAGAAGATGGATGTGATCCGCTCCTCCATTCACTTCAAGCAACCGTATACCTTTTTCTTCTGCATGCTTTTTCAGTTGTTCAAAAAAAACAAACCTTACCGGACGCACCAAGAGCTGCTCCCGGTTTCGGGTTGACCAAATTACATGAACATATAAAAAGACATTAACCATATTAATCAAAAAAGCACAAATGCATGTCAATCATTCATCACCCTATTCTGTCTGTTTATACTTTCCATATGAATAGCATCCATGTACTTGGTTACAAACTCCTCGCTTAAATTTAATTTACCAGCCTTTTTAATGGATTTTTCAATAATCTCATTCCAACGGGATGATTGAAGAATGGTAACATTGTTATTTTTCTTATACTCGCCAATTTTTTCAGCTATACCCATGCGTTGAGAAATAAGTTGCATCAACTCATCATCAATATGATTGATCTGTTCCCTTAACTTATCAAGCGCTAGGTGGAATGTTTCAGACTGAACATCTTCCCTTCTCCAAATAATTTCATCCAACATTTCAGCAAGACGCTCTGGTGTGATTTGTTGTTTTGCATCACTCCATGCATTATCTGGATCGATATGACTCTCAATCATCAACCCATCAAAATCTAGGTCAATTGCCTTTTGTGCAGTGGACAATAGAATATCCCTTCTTCCACAAATATGAGAAGGATCATTTATGATTAGCATGCCAGGCATACGTCTCTTCATTTCAATTGCCAAGTGCCACATTGGTGCATTCCTAAATTCTGTATTTCCATAAGAAGAAAATCCACGGTGAATCAATCCAATATCATTAATGCCAGCCCTAGATATACGCTCTACAGCACCTTGCCAAAGTTCCAAATCCGGATTAATTGGATTTTTTATTAACACAGGCACTTTAACACCTCTTAGGGCATCAGCTACTTCCTGCACACTAAATGGATTTACTGTTGTTCTAGCACCTACCCATAATACATCAACATCAAAGGTTAAGGCATCCTCGACTTGCTTTCCAGTGGCCACTTCAACTGTAGTGGGTAATCCTGTAAGCTTTTTTGCTTGCTGAAGCCATGGCAATCCCTTGGCTCCAATTCCTTCAAACATACCGGGCTTGGTCCTTGGTTTCCATATACCGGCCCGAAGCATGTCAACCTTACCGGTTTTAGCAAGTCGCTGTGCTGTTTCTATTACCTGTTCTTCTGTTTCTGCACTACAAGGACCAGAAATAATTAATGGACGCTTATTCCATGCGGCATTTACGATCGATTCTTTGTTTGTTTGTGTAGTTTCCATGATATAAAATTACAATTTTAAAAAGATGATTTTATTATTGAATGATCCTGCGGATCTGATTTGCGTTTTCAATTAGTTCTTTTAAATAGTCCCAGTTCTCTTTTTCCAGGCAAGATTTAAATTTTCTTAGCTGCATAATATGCTCATTGAGAACATCTAAAATATTATCCTTGTTTTGTTTGAAAATGGGAGTCCACATTTCAGGATTGCTTTTTGCCAACCTTACTGTACTCTCAAAGCCAGCACTGGCCATTTCAAAAATAGCTCGATCTTCCTTTTCCTTCTCTAACACAGTATTTGCTAGTGCAAAAGAAGATATATGGGATATATGGCTAACATACGCTGCATGAAGGTCGTGATCAAATGAATTCATTTCGAAAATCTGCATGTTGAGTATTTCAAACATACTGCGTGCAATTTTTACCGCATCGTCTGCACTTTTATCAAGGTCGCACAAAATAACAGCCTTATTTTCAAATGCCCCTTCCATGGCTGCTGATGGACCACTATATTCAGTTCCCCACATTGGATGAGCGGCAACAAACCTATTGCGGTTTTTATGATTTGAAATTGATTCAGCAAGTAATTTTTTTGTTGAACCAAGATCAATTACAACCTGATTTTTGACCAAGTCCAATATGCCTGGTAAAATTGAAATGATTGCATCAACTGGAATTGCCAAGATAATCACGTCTGATTTTAGTACTGCCTCATTCAATTCAAGCATCTCATCAACTAAATTTAATGAGATGGCTTCTTTAGCATGCATTTTATTATTATCAACTCCAACTATCCTATTTGCAATGCCCTTTTTCCTACACTGTAAAGCGAAAGAGCCTCCAATAAGCCCTACACCTATAATTGCGATATTTTTCGATTCCATTTTCATTTTACAAGTTAGTAGGGTATCAATTCAAAAAATTTTTAATCCGATCAATAGCCTCTTGCAATACTTCCTTCTTGCTACATAAACTAACCCTTATATATTGATCTCCTGCATCACCAAAAATACCACCAGGGGTAATAAAGACAAATACCTCTTTAAGTAATTTATCGCTGAGTGCGTATCCAGATTCATAGCCGTCAGGAATAGAGGCCCACACAAACATACCAACCTGGTTCTTTGTATAACTGCAACCAATCAAGTCTAGCAACTCGCAAGCCACTTCTTTTCTTTCAGCGTATGTCTTGTTCACCTGATCAAACCAATCCTGATCTAATTCCAACGCCTTGGCAGCAGCAAGCTGCAAAGGCAGAAACATTCCGCTATCCATATTGCTTTTGAATCTTAGTACTGCATTGATATGAACATCTGAAGCTACAATCATCCCAACACGCCATCCGGCCATGTTATGTGATTTGCTTAGTGTGTTGAGTTCAATTACAACTTCTTTTTGACTATCAAATTCAAAAAGACTTGAAGGCGAATCATTTAAAATAAAACTATATGGATTATCATGAACAATCATGATTTTTTCACGCTTTGCGAAGTCGATGATTTCTTTTAGCAAGACTTTGTCAGATAGTTGCCCAGTAGGCATGTGCGGGTAATTTAAAAAAATAATTTTCACCCTGCCTGTTGAACTACTGTTGAATTGTGTAATTAGCTCTTTCCAAGCTGAAAGTTCGGGATGCCATTGATGTTCTGCATTAAGAGTATAAGATAAAACTGACGCTCCTGAGAGTTTTACTGCACTTGCATATGTTGGATATCCGGGGTTGGGAATCAATG
>CAMBGO010000027.1 GCA_945866165.1 Chitinophaga pinensis
GGCGGACCATACTATCAGATGTTATTTCCTTCAGTGGGGTTTGGCGCCGAGATCTATTCACCCAAGCCATCTGTGAAATTCATTGAAATAGCGGATACGGCAAAAGAGTACAGCATCGTTGTGTCTGATATATTTGGAAACTCATCAACTGCATCATTCAATTTGAAAGGCACTAGTGGCATCAGTTTGGCAAAGCCCAATGATGAAAATAGAATGCAGCCAGGAGTAGTCAATTTTTTTGAAGACGAATTAGTTCGTTTTGTTTTTCCTGAAGATGCGTTTTATGATGCAATCAATTTTAATTATAAAATAGGAGCTTCTGCAGACCGTGGTGCAGTGTCTTTTCAGATACAAGCAATTCCAGAAAATATTCCAGTTCAACATTATTTTGATGTTAGCATCAAACCAGATCGCGCAGGTGTTTTATTGAATCCAGATAGAATTATCATGAAGAGAACTGGGCTTGGAAGGAGTGAGGTTAAAAAGGCTAAGCTTGAAAAAGATTTTTATGCTGCCTCTTTCCGAGACTTCGGAAGTTTTCAACTAATTCAAGATTTAGAACCTCCAACAATTGTTTCTAATGTCTTTAGCGGAAAGACAGTAACAGGGAGCACCCGAATAACAATCGATGTTGCAGATAATAACCGTGTCATTAAGAATTTTGAGGCCCGCCTTGACGACAAATGGATTCTTTTTTATCCTACTGGCAACCGGTATTATTATTATCCAGATGAACATTTTCCTCCTGGTGAACATAAATTATCTGTTGTTGTTATTGATGAAGCTGGTAACACGGCAACAAAAAATTGGACAATAAAACGATAATCAATGAAAGAAATAACAGAAGGCAAGAACGCTCCAGCTTTTTCTGCAATAGACCAGGATGGCGAAAAAATTAAGCTCGCTGATTTTAAAGGGCAAAAGCTCGCCCTTTATTTTTATCCCAAAGATGATACCAGCACCTGCACAGTTCAGGCTTGTAACCTGCGCGACGGTTTTAAGGCGCTTGCAAAAAAAGGTATTACAGTTGTGGGAGTAAGTCCTGACGACGAAAAATCACATGTAAAATTTATTTCTAAGCATAAGCTACCATTCAGGATTATTGCAGATACAGATCATGTATTGCTTGAGAAATATGGAGTATGGGGTGAAAAGTCGATGTACGGAAAAAAATACATGGGCGTTTTCAGAAAAACATTTCTCATTGATGAAAATGGAGTGGTTGTGAAAATCATCAGCAAACCGAATGTAAAAGTTCATGCTGATGAAATTGCTGAAGGTTTTGAATAAAATTCCCTCATCCTTTATTATTGAACTCTAGCTACTTACATTGACTTCCTGAGATCGATACCGCTTATTTTTATTATAAATTGAAGCTTTATCAGATATTCTTTGCAAAGACCATGATTGTTTTAAATTGGTTATCTTTACACAAGTAAACAGTACATGAAAGATGACATACAAGATATCCTTTCTGGAAAGAGCAAAGTTAAGCATCACCATCTTATCCAAACAACCTGCAGTTACCTTAAAAGAAGCCAAGGATCAGGCTCAATGGCTGAAAAACAACAGCAAAACAAAGAGCAAGAAGCAAAGAAGTTAATTTTATTTGCAGATCAAAATAATCTTTGGGTTGAAAATATTAATTTAGACAACTACGTATCACAAGGTGCCGAACAAAAGGTTTTTTTGAAAGACGGGGCAACTGTTTTAAAGCTTAATGATTCCATTTATTATACATCGTGGGTTGACTATTTTCACAACCTATTACTTAATAATTTGTTTTTTCCTGATACTGCATATAATCTACTAGGCTTTTATAAAGACCAGGATGTAGTTTATGCAGTTGTAGAACAACCTTTTGTAAAGGCAACTGAAAAAACAGATTTAAGTAAAGTGAAAATATTTATGGAAAACAATGGTTTTCTTAACACAAAAAATCATGATTATTACAACGAAGAGCTTTGTGTAATTCTCGAGGATTTGCATGATGAAAATGTACTTACACAAAATGGCATGCTCTACTTCATAGATACTGTTTTTTACATTGTATCTCCCCAATGAAGTATGATATTCAAAGTATTTAAATCGAAAAACACGAAACGGTTCGAAGTTGAACACTTGCTGATGGTTTCAACGCCTTAATCAACCCATTCCATGTCTCCCCAAGCGATTGTTGGATTAGAATCTCCTTTTAGCATTAGGTTTCCATCCATATCAACTCCTTTCACTCTTGCTTCAATCGAGAGATTGTTTTTGTTAAATCTAACTATTTGGTCTTTTTTATACAACGAGTTGTTATACAATGAAAGTAATTCTCCTGATTTCTCTTTACTGATAAATGAGGTCATTTTTTCCAGCTCAATGCATAATTCTTTTGCCATTTCAATAGGGTCATGCTCTTTGCCGGAGATTTGTTTAAGTGATACTGGGTTTCGATGCATTTCTGGAAACTTGGTTTGGTTAATATTGATTCCAATCCCCAGAACAGCTGTTTCCCAATTGTTTCCAATGATGATGTTTTCAATCAAAATCCCCCCTGCCTTTCTGTCACGCCAGTAAAGATCATTGGGCCATTTGATACTCATTTCATCACCTCCATATTGTTTTAACAAATTATAACAAGCCAAGGATGTAGCCATTGACAATGAAAATTGTTGGTTTAGCTCATAATTTTTACAATCAAGTACAACGGAGGTCAGGAGGTTTTCGCCTGGATTGCTAAGCCAGCTCTTATTTCGTTGGCCCTTGCCTTGAGTTTGCTCTAGTGCAAAAAAGGCCATTCCATGGGATGCCTTCCCTTCCCTTACCAGTTTCATGGCATGGTTATTGGTACTTTCTATGGTGTTCAAAACAATAAACGATTGTCCTATCATTGGCTGAAGAAAAGGATTGAATTTATCCCTAATTTTGCGTAAGATAGAAAAGAAAACAGCATGTTGGTTGCAACCCGTTTGCAACTATTTCCATTAGTCCTTGTTTATCTATTAAATCATAATCAAACTATATTTAAAAAAAATCAATTGGCATTAAAAAATACAGGAGTAGAGACGACTAAAAAAAAGCTGGTAAGGTTGAACCGAAACAGCAAACTGATCAAGGTAATCATCAAGGCAATTCAAGATAAGAAAGGGGAGCATATTGTTTCTCTAGATTTAAGAAAAATCCCAGAAGCAGTTTCAGATTTTTTTATTGTTTGTGAAGCACCTTCTACCATTCAAGTTCGGGCTATTGCCGACTGGATTGAGATGATGGTAAAACAGGAGTGTGGAGAATACCCTTTTAAGCGTGAAGGTGCTGGTTTGATGCAATGGGTATTGGTTGATTATGTAAATGTTGTGGTACATGTTTTTCTTGCAGAAACAAGAAAATTTTATCGATTAGAAGAAATGTGGAGTGATGCGTTGTCGCAAGATGAATTGGAGGAGGCTGATAAAGCACCTCCGGTGAAGGCGCCTAAAAAAGTTAAGACAACTACCAAGGCGGTAAAAAAATAAATTTTATATTCAAACAAAGGGTTAATATGAATCAGGAAGAGCAAAGTAATGATAAGAAGTCTGGGTCGTTCCCGGGATTTGGTAGGAAAAAAAGTGGAACCAACCCTTCAGGTAAGGGCCCTAAATTCAGTTTTTACTGGATCTATGTAGTGGCTGCTGTTGTGTTGATTGGATATCAGGTGTTGCGTGGCGTAACGCCAGATGCAAGAAACATCACCGAATTGGAGTTCAAGCAAAAGATGCTTGTCAACAATGACGTACTAAAACTAGAGCCTGTTAAGAACAAAGGTGTTATCAGGGTATACATCATGAAGGATAGCCTTTCAAAGCAGGTTTATAAAGACCTTCTTGGCGATAAATTAGTTTACGCACAAACTTCTAAAGGTCCTCATTTTCAATTCAGTTATTCCAAGGTTGATGATTATCAGGAAAACCTTGATAAATATTTTACAGAGCATCCTAATGTAAATCCAGTTGCAGTTGATCCAAAAGAAGATCCTGAGTTCTTTGGTCCTCTTGTTAATTTTCTTTTCCCGTTGTTGATGTTTGGTCTTCTTTTTGTGTTGATGATGAGAAAAATGGGCGGCGGTGGAGCTGGCGGCGGCGGTGGCGGCGGTATTTTTAACATTGGAAAATCAAAGGCTCAATTATTTGATAAAGGAACCAAAGTAAATATAACCTTCACTGATGTTGCGGGTCTTGAAGAAGCCAAACAAGAAGTGATGGAGATTGTAGATTTTCTTAAAAACCCCAAAAAATACACTGCATTGGGTGGTAAAATTCCCAAAGGTGCATTGTTGGTTGGCCCTCCCGGTACTGGTAAAACATTGTTGGCGAAAGCCATGGCTGGAGAAGCCCAAGTGCCTTTCTTCTCTATGTCTGGTTCCGACTTCGTTGAATTATTTGTGGGTGTTGGTGCAAGCCGTGTAAGGGATTTGTTCAAACAAGCTAGAGAGAAGGCCCCTTGTATCATTTTTATTGATGAGATAGATGCCATCGGACGTGCTCGTGGAAAAAATATGATGATGAGCAATGATGAACGAGAGAATACACTCAATCAGTTGCTTGTTGAAATGGATGGATTTGGTGGTGATAGTGGAATTATTATCTTGGCCGCAACTAACCGTCCCGATGTGTTGGATAGCGCATTATTAAGGCCAGGTAGGTTTGATCGCCAAATCAGTATCGACAAGCCAGATGTGAAGGGAAGAGAAGAAATATTTCACGTACACCTTCAGCCTATTAAACATTCTGAAAAGCTTGATATCCATAAGCTGGCAGAGCAAACTCCAGGATTTGCGGGTGCTGATATTGCAAATGTGTGTAATGAAGCCGCGTTAATTGCAGCAAGAAAAGGGAAGACCCAGGTGGAAATGGATGATTTCCAAGATGCCATCGACAGGGTAATAGGCGGTCTTGAAAAGAAGAATAAAATCATCCTTCCCGAGGAGAAAAAAATCATTGCTTACCACGAAGCAGGGCATGCCGTTTGCGGATGGTATCTTGAGCATGCATATCCTTTACTAAAGGTTACCATTGTCCCAAGAGGGGTTGCTGCATTGGGTTATGCACAGTATACTCCAAAGGAACAATATCTCTATAATGTTGAACAACTTACTGACCAGATGTGCATGACATTGGGAGGTAGGGCAAGTGAAGATATCTTCTTTGGAAAAATATCTACAGGCGCTCAAAACGATTTGCAACAGGTTACTAAAATTTCCTACGCAATGGTTACTGTATATGGGATGAATGAAAAGGTTGGTAATGTAAGTTTTTATGATCCACAACAGGAAAGCGTTTTCACAAAACCATACAGTGAAGAAACAGGTAAGATCATTGATGAAGAGGTAAGGGGTTTGGTTGAACGTGCTTATGAGCGAACGAAGGCCTTGCTTACAGAAAGGAAAGAAGAGGTAGAAAAAATCGCATTGGCATTGCTTGATCGCGAGGTGCTTCATCAACAAGATGTTGAAGACCTTATTGGTAAGCGTCCATATGAGGAAAAAAAGATTTTCGCAGATGATGAAACAGAAACCACGACTGCAACCGATTTGACTCCAAATACACCTGAAGAAGGATCAACTGAAGAACAAAAACCAGCATAACCATGGATGTCTTTCCATCTAGAGAAAGCATTTTAAAAAATATCCGAAAGGCCCTCACACAGCCATCAGCGATTCCTTTTAAGGAACTTGAAAAGCTAGAACACTCATTTGTTCAGCCAGCAGAAGACCTCGCAATCATTTTTGCTGAAAAATTCACTTCGTTGTTGGGGAAATTTTCGTTGTGTGAAAATGAAGAAGAGCTGGTTACGAAAATAAGCGACTTGGTTGTTGCTAAACAGTGGAATGAAGTCTACTGCAATGATGAAAATATCCGCACTGCATTCAATTCATTCGGATTTAACCAATTTTCAGATAAAGACCTCTCACAATCTGATGTTTCTATCACTAGATGTGAATTACTTGTTGCAAGAACAGGTTCAATGGTTTTGAGCAGCAAGGTTTCGTCTGGGCGAACAACCAGCGTATATGCTCCTGTCCACATTTGTATTGCCAAAGCAAGTCAACTTGTGTACGATATCAAGGATGCAATCGAATTGCTAAAGAAAAAATATGGAGAAAACTTGCCTTCACAAATATCCTTTGCTACTGGCCCTAGCCGAACGGCAGATATCGAAAAAACCCTGGTGGTGGGTGTCCATGGTCCCAAAGAAGTCTATTGTTTTTTAATTGATGCCTGATTACGCATATCTAAAAAGACTTTTACTGAGTATATTTGAAGATGCAAATTCCAGAGGGAAAAAATATATATTTTTTATCTGACTTCCATTTGGGAGCACCTGATCATGCTAGTAGTTTAGCGCGTGAAAAAAGACTGGTTTCATTTTTAGATGCGATTTCACATGATGCTCATCAGATATTTATTGTAGGTGATCTATTTGATTTTTGGTTCGAATACAGGCATGTTGTTCCCAAGGGATATGTAAGAATACTTGGAAAGATAGCGTCATTAACAGATGCAGGTATACCGGTATTTTTCTTTACTGGTAACCACGATATGTGGATGTCGGGTTATTTTGAAAAGGAACTCAATGTTCCAGTTTACCATGAACCCAAGGTTTTCAGTTTTAATGGTAAGTCTTTTTTCATTGGACATGGTGATGGCTTAGGTCCCGGTGACCATGGGTATAAATTGCTTAAGCGGGTTTTTAGAAATCCAGCTTGTAAATTTTTATTCAGCATTTTACCACCTTTTTTAGGAATTGGATTGGCAGGATATTTAAGTAGAAAGAGCAGGGCATATACTGGCAGTTTAGAGGATGTTTTTCTTGGTGAAGAACAGGAATGGTTAATCCAATATTCTAAAGAAATAATGAAATCAACCCACCACGATTATTTTATTTTTGGGCATAGACACCTCCCAATTGATTTCAATATAATGGACAAAAGCAGGTATATCAATTTAGGTGATTGGATAAACTATGATTCGTATGCAGTTTTTGATGGAACGGAACTCAATTTGAAAATGCTTGGTAAATGAAAATCTTTTCTTTCATCATATTCCTGATATTTTTATTTCCGTTTCAAAATACGGGACAGATAACATTAACTGGTTTGCCAATCAAAAAAATTGAGGGGCTTTTTACTTCCTTTCATGTAGATGAGTTGGGAAATTTATTTGCCATCACAAGTACTGGACAATTAAAAAAATATAATAATTCACTTGATTCCCTGGGTGTCTTCAATGAACTTCGTCGTTATGGTGCTGTGCATTCAATTTCTGCAGGAAATCCATTAAGGACAACCATGTATTTCAAAGGGTATAAAATTATCCTTGTGCTTGATCGATTGATGCAAATCATTAATAAAGTCGACTTGCGAAAAAATCAATTGCTTCAGGTAAATGCAGTGTGTCAAAGCTATGACAACCACATCTGGATATTTGATGAGCAAGATAATAAGATAAAAAAAATAGACTTAGATGGATCCATTCTCTTTGAGTCTTCAGATCTGCGGCTTGTTTTTTCTGAGGCAATCCAACCTTCTGTTATCTTTGAATGCAATGGAATGCTGTATCTATATGATTCTATTAGAGGGATGTATGGATTTGACTATTATGGTGCATTTAAAAGTAAGGTAGCATTATTAGGATGGCAGGATATACACGTTGTTGGCAATACCATCGTTGGATTAAAGGAAGGTAAGCTAATGGCCTATGGCCTTACTCCTCCAGCCATTAAGGAATTTATACTTTCTGAAAATCTTATCAAATACAAACAATTACATGTTGATTCTGACAAGGGTTTTGGTTTAACCGATACAGGTATCGATGTATTTAAGTTGAATTATAAATAATTATTATTATATGAGAAACTGGGTAGAAAAAATCATTTTCGAAAATCCAATATCTGACTATCTCATTGTGGTTTCTGTGTTGTTTTTGATGTTGATGTTACGTAAGGTTGCTACAAGAAAATTAGTGGGTTTTGTTTTCTATCTTTTTAGTAAAAAAGGAAAAAAAACGAGTGAAAAAGAATTTCTGGAACTAGTTCTCCGCCCTCTTGAAAACTTTGTAATTACCCTTACCGCCTACTTAGCTATTGGATCACTGGTGTTTCCCAAAGTACTAAAGTTTAAAATTGGAAAATTGCAGTCCCTTGATTTACTAGAAGCAATTGGAACAATGGCGTTGATTTATTTTTTCTTTCAAACACTATTGAGAATTATTGATTACCTGTCTATTGTAATGGAAAAAAAAGCAAATGAAACGGCTGATTTTTCAGACAATCAACTGGTTATTTTTTTCAGGGAATTTTTAAAAGTAGTGGTAATCATTCTATGTATATTGGTTATTATCCGATTTGTTTTTAATAAGGATATAACCAAAATTTTAGCTGGTTTGAGCCTTGCTGGTGCTGCCATTGCCTTGGCTGCAAAGGAAAGCCTGGAAAACCTCATTGCTTCCTTTATCATTTTTTTCGACAAGCCTTTTACGGTAGGAGACCTTTTGAAGGTTCATCAGATAAATGGCACAGTTGAAAAAATAGGACTTCGTAGCACCAGGATCAGGACATTGGAAAAAACCTATGTTACCATTCCAAATAAGCAAATGGTAGATAGCATAGTTGATAATCTTACACTTAGAAATAAAAGAAGGGGCGAGTTGATATTAAAGATTGATCTGAAAACCACCGCAGCCATCATTAAAAATTTTATTGATGAGGTAGATCAGAAAGTGAGGACATTAAATACACAAGACGTTACTGTCACAATGAGTGATATTCAATATGATGCCTATGTGATTGGGATTGAATACTTTACTGAAGTGTTAAGCATTGCTGATTTCGCTAGAAAAAAACAGGAAGTTAATTTGGTAATACTGGAATTACTTGATGCGAAAGGCTTGAAATTATCAGGTCAAGAGAAAGTATTTATAGCCAGGGAAAGTAGCTAATTGGAAAGTCCGGCCTTGAATTCAATTAGCATTTGCTTTAGTTTTTTTAGACTTTCAATTGCTTGGTATTTTTCAGCAGCAAGCTGATCGTTTTTTATAAATGAATTAGCCCCTTCAATCGTGTACTTTTTTTCTTTTAATAAAAAATATATAAGCTTGAGGTTTTTGACGTCTTCTGGTCTAAAAAGGCGATCGCCTTTGCGGTTTTTTCGAGGCTTGATAAAATCAAATTCTTTTTCCCAGAATCGCAGCAAGGAAATATTGACATTCAACATATTTGCGACTTCGCTGATTGGGTAGTATTGTTTGCTAAATAAAACATCATCTTCAGGGATCGTGATGTTATTATAGTCGTGATTTACTTTTTGTTTCACCTGCCTCTTTTCCTTTACCTCTACTACATTATTGATCGTATTTTTTTCAGGACTATCCGGAACTATGTGTTGTGCTTCTGTGATGATTATTTTGGGAGGAACAATTTTATACTTACCCTTTGGCTTTTCAGACGCACGTTCAGGGCGGCTGGAAGGAGTATCACCGAAAAGGTCAAGTTGTTCAAGCATTCTTCAAATTTAGAAACAAATCATTTTTTGTTTCAATGTATTTATGCACAAAACCAATAGTATCAATCAAAAGATTGATTCCTGGCTGAAGCAATTTTAAGAATTTGTTGGTACTGTTCAGGGGTTAGGTCGTTGTAGAAAAAGTAAATTGGATCTAGGTGTTTCTTGCCCTTCATTACCTCGTAGTGCAAATGTGATCCAGTTGATTTACCGCTATTGCCAACATATCCTATCACTTCACCACGTTTTACAGATTGCCCAGACCTTACTTTTATCCTATACATATGACCATAAAGCGTACTATATTGGTAGCCGTGGTTTATTACTACATGGTTCCCATATCCATTTCCAAGATTGCCTGCAATGCGAACAACACCTTGAGCTGTTGCATAAATTGGAGTGCCTTGGGGTGCTGAAAAGTCAAGCCCTGTATGAAACTTAACCGTTTTATATATAGGATCAATTCTATAGCTGAAACCAGAAGAAAGCCTGTTTAAATCTTTATTGCTGATTGGTTGAATGGCAGGCGTACTTGCAAGCAGTTTTTCTTTATTTCGAACCATGCCTTCAATTTCCTTATAGGAATTCTCCTGGTTAATTACCCTGTTATACAATGTATTTAATGTTTTGAATAATTCACTAGTAAGTTCTGATTGGTCCATTCCAGCAACGAGTTGCATTTCCTTTCTTTTTTCCAGTTGCTTTGCTCTTGCGCTGTCTGGAATCGGTTCGGCTTCAAAGATTGATCTATAGACATCATTATCCCTTTTTTCTAGCTGTTTCAACCGATCACTTATGTCCAACACTTGGTCGGCATACACTTTATTTAATTCTTGTGTTCTTTCCAATTGGATTCGAAGTAATTTTTCCTTTGGAGAATCCAAAAACCTGAATGCAATCGCAACAATAATAAGGGCAGTAACAATGGCAGCTGACAAAAATCCTAGGATTCGCAATAAGGTCTCCCTGAGCGGCACCACCTGCTTTTCATATCGCAAGGTGTTCGTATTATAGAAGTACCTTATTTTTTTCATTTAAAATGGATACGGTTCATTTGCATCGATAGGTAACATCTTGCAAAAGACGTATTTTTGTCGTGTTAGTAGTGGACGAATATAATCCATTGGTCCTAAAAAAATTGGTTTAAAAGCAGTTAGAAATGACGTCAACAGAGATTCGGAATAAATTTTTGCAATTCTTTAAGGAAAAAGGGCACCAAATTGTGCCATCAGCACCTATTGTGCTGAAGGATGATCCTACACTTTTGTTCACCAACGCCGGAATGAACCAGTTCAAGGACTATTTTTTAGCCAACAAACAACCGCCTTATAAGAGGGTGGTTGATACCCAGAAATGCCTTAGGGTTAGTGGTAAGCATAATGATCTTGAAGAAGTAGGTGTTGATACCTATCACCACACTATGTTTGAAATGCTTGGAAACTGGAGCTTTGGTGATTATTTTAAAGAGGAGGCCTTAACGTGGAGCTGGGAGCTGTTAACTGAAGTTTATAATATTCCCAAAGACCGTCTTTACGTATCAGTTTTTGCTGGAGATGAAAAAGAAAACCTACCTGCTTCAACCGTGGCATTGCGTGTATGGAAAACATTGGTATCCGAGGAAAATATTGTTTTTGGAAATAAAAAAGATAATTTCTGGGAGATGGGGGAGACAGGACCCTGTGGACCTTGTAGTGAAATTCACGTTGATTGCAGAACTGAAGAGGAAAGAAAAAAAACACCTGGCCACTTACTAGTCAACAAGGATCACCCGCAGGTGATTGAAATCTGGAACAATGTTTTCATGCAGTATAACAGGCTAAAGGATGGAACACTTGAGACGCTTTCTTCAACACATGTCGATACTGGTATGGGTTTGGAGCGCTTGGTACGTGTAATACAAGGAAAGAAATCTAATTACGATACAGATATTTTCTCAGGAACAATTCAAGAAACAGAAAAAATTAGTAATAAGAAATATACAGCAGGCGATTCAAAGCAAGACATTGCTTTTAGGGTGCTTGCTGATCATATTCGTGCCATTGCATTTACTATTTCCGATGGGCAGCTTCCTTCCAATACCGGTGCTGGTTATGTAATACGTAGAATTCTTCGAAGAGCCGTCAGATATTATTATTCATATCTTGATGTAAAGGAGCCTATTTTATATCTTTTGTTACCAGGACTTGCCAATCAGTTTAAAGATGTGTTTTCTGAATTGCTTGCGCAATTAAGTTTTGTATCAAAAGTTGTTAAAGAAGAAGAAGAATCATTTTTGCGCACCTTGGGGAAGGGACTTAAAAAAATAGATGATATCATAGCTGCATCAAAATCTTCTGGAGTCATTGCCGGAGCTGCTGCATTTGAATTGTATGATACCTATGGATTTCCTGTTGACCTTACAAAATTGATTTCAAGTGAAAATGGAATTACAGTTGATGAAGAAGGCTTTGAGCGCGAAATGCAAACACAAAAAAACCGGAGTAGGGCTGCCACAGCATCGGATGTTGATGATTGGATTGAAGTAGGGAAACAAGCGAAAAGTAAAGAGAGTAACCTTGATAAAGGCAAGTTAGTTGCCTCAAGTGTATTCTTAGGTTACGATACACTTGAATCCGATTCAACCTTGTTGCGTTATAGAAAAGTTACTTCTAAGTCTGAAGTAATGTATCAATTGGTACTTGACAAAACTCCTTTTTATGCCGAAAGTGGTGGACAGGTTGGAGACACAGGCATTTTCACTATTGGAGGAGAAGACATCAAAGTTGTTAGCACCAAAAAAGAGAATGACCTCATTGTACATGCAGTGCTTAACATACCCGAAAAAATCACCTCAAAAGTTAGGGCCAGGGTTGAAGTTGATAGAAGAAAGCAGATAACTCTACATCATACTGGTACCCACCTTTTACATGCGGCATTGAGGTTTGTTCTTGGTGACCATGTTGCCCAGAAAGGTTCTCTTGTTAATGAAAATGGTTTGCGATTTGATTTTTCTCATTTTGCAAAAATGACTGAAGAAGAGTTGGAAAGTGTAAGTGACCTGATTAACCGAAAGATTAGGGAAAACATTCCAGTCGTTATTAAAGAGATGCACAAGGATGAGGCAATCAAGCTCGGAGCCATGGCTTTGTTCGGTGAAAAATATGGTGAAATGGTCCGGGTTGTAATTATTGACCCATCCTATTCAATTGAGCTATGTGGTGGAACCCATGTTGCTAGCACTGCTGAGTTAGGGCATTGCATCATTACTGGAGAATCTAGTGTAGCGTCCGGCGTTAGACGCATTGAAGCATTATGTGGATACGCTGCCGATAAAAAAAATGCAGCCGACAAGGATTTGATAAAGCAAGTTCATGAAATATTGAAAAATCCACGTGATATTATCAAAGCCATTGAACACACTGTTGATGAAAATTCAAACCTGCGGAGAAAACTTGAACAAACCGAACATAAACTTTCTGTTTACATGCAAAAGGAACTTATTGCTGGAGCGGAACAGATTAAGGGAATCAACTTCATTGGCGAAGTTGTAATGCTTTCTTCATCCGATCTACTGAAAAAAACATGCAATGAGTTACGAAATGCTTTTGCCAATACCATTGTAGTATTGGGTGCAACTATTGACGGAAAGGCTTCAATCGCGTTGGGATTGTCTGATAAACTTTCTTTAGATATGGATCTTGATGCAGTTGGCATGATCAAAACCCATGTGGCACCCTTAATCAAAGGTGGCGGTGGCGGACAGAAAGTATTGGCCACAGCTGGCGGACAATTACCTGAGGGTTTGAAGGATGCAATACAGGCGATTAAGAAGTCAATTTAATTTACCAGTCATCCTTTTTAACAATTTTTCTATTCTATGATTAGGCTGCAATGAATAGATTGCAGCTCAATTAAACTTATTACATATGTATACCAGAAATCTTATTCTTTTGTTAGTCTGCATTATTTCATTTTTCGGTAGCAATGTAGCAGCACAGGAAAGTCAGCCGAATAAAAAACAAAAAAAAGAAATTATCATCCACAACGGTTCTGATTCAACTCAAAAAATGGTTGTAATTGTTAATGGTGATAAGGTCACTGTAAATGGCAAGGAATATAGCGGTGATGAAAAAAATGAATTCATTATCAAGAGAAGAAGAAATGGAATGATGCCTCCAGATGCCTTTATCATGGAGGATAATTCTAATTTTTTTGAAATAGAAGATCATGATGTTATGGATAAGCCTAGTTTAGGCGTATTGGCTGGAAAAGATGAAAAAGGAGCCGTTATACTTGAAGTGCTTCCTGGATCTGCAGCAGAAAAAGCAGGTCTCAAGCAAAATGATTTGATTGTATCAATTTCTGGCAAAAAAATTGCTGGTCCTCAAGAACTTTCTGAAACCATCAAGGCAACAAAGCCAAATGAAAAGGTTGATATTCAATATTTGCGTGATGGTAAAACTCAATCTACTTCTGCAACACTGGACGCCAGTAAATCAATTTCAAAATCTATTTCCATTCAAAGACCAAGGGGCACAGACCGTAACATGTTTCTTGAAGATTTGATGGAGGGTGAAATGGGTAGAAATGGGTTGATGGGTAATTTTCCAAATCATCACCCAAAACTTGGCCTTGAAATTCAAGATACAGAGGACGATAAAGGAGTAAAAATAATAGATGTTGAAGTGGGTTCAAGTGCAGAAAAAAATGGATTGAAAACTGGAGATATCATTCTTTCAATTGATGAGCAAAAAATAGCGAATGTTGCGGATGCAAAAGCAGCAATTAGAAAAGAGAAGCAGAGCTTAAAGTTCAATATGATACGCGATGGCAAGCCTGTTCAGCTTGAAGTGAAATTGCCCAAAATCTTGAAAAAAGCTACATTATAACTGGTTTAAACCATTTTTTAATATTGAAATAAAAGGCCGGTCATTAGATCCGGTCTTTTTTCATCCAGCTTTCCAATTACTTTGGGTAATTTGCAGCAAATTAATTGTAAAATGTCTGTTGATGGTTTAGGTAAATATGAGGCAGTGATTGGTCTTGAGGTTCACGCCCAACTTCATACTAAGTCCAAATTATTTTCTGGTGATGCAAATTCGTTTGGATCATCTCCCAATCAACATGTTAGTCCAATTACCTTGGGTCATCCTGGCACATTGCCTAAGATGAATCGGAAAGCATTAGAATATGCTATAAAAATGGGATTGGCTTGTCATTCAAACATTGCGAAGTATAATTTTTTTGCACGCAAGAATTATTTTTATCCTGACTTGCCCAAAGGGTATCAAATTTCTCAACATACAACACCTATATGCAGTGGTGGGTATGTTGAACTAAATATGCCGTCAGGTAAGCGAACAATAAATTTGACACGTATCCACCTTGAAGAAGATGCTGGTAAAAGCATACATGATCAGCATGATGCATTCACATTGCTTGACTACAACCGCGCTGGTGTGCCATTGATTGAAATTGTCACAGAGCCAGAACTTCATAGTGCTGATGAGGCATATGCTTATGTTGCAGAAATAAGAAAGATGGTAAGGTGGATTGAAGTTTGTGACGGTAATATGGAAGAAGGTAGTTTGCGTTGTGATGCGAATGTTTCAATAAGACCAACTGGGAGTAGTAAACTAGGGACAAGGGTAGAAGTGAAAAATTTGAATTCCCTTAAGCATATTAGGCATGCTATAGAAATAGAAATCGCAAGGCTAAGTGAATTGATGGATAAGGGTGAAAAGATAGTTCAGGAAACAAGAAGTTATGATGCTGATCGTGGTATCACCTTTTCAATTAGAACAAAAGAAGATGCAGAAGATTATCGTTATTTTCCTGAACCAGATTTAGCGCCTTTTCAATTTACTGATGAGTACATTGATAGTATTAAATCGAGTCTTCCTGCAATGCCAGAAGAAAAAATAAAACAATATGAGGATAGGTTCTTGCTAAGTGTATACGATGCAACACAGCTCACTGATGAAAAATTATTGAGTAAATTATTTGACGAGGTTGCATTAACAACAACTCATTGGAAATTATTAGCTAATTTCTTTCTTGGACCAGTGCGTTCACATTTAAATCAACATTCTCTTGATTGGAATCAGCTTGATATCAATAAAATGCATTGGGATACATTGCTAAAAATGGTTGATGAAGGAAAAATTGCTTTCTCGGTAGCCGCACAGTCAATTTTACCTATGATGTTTGACGATGTAACTACTGATCCACATGAGGTTGCCGTAAAACTGAATTTGATTCAAGATGCCGGGGAAGATGAGGTAGTTGATTGGGTGAAAAAAACCCTTGATGCAATGCCCGATAAGGTTGCAGAGTACAAAAAAGGTAAAAAGGGACTAATAGGTCTTTTTGTAGGGGAAGTAAAAAAGATTTCTGGTGGTAAAGCAGATCCAAGATTGACAACTGAATTTCTGAATAAGTTCCTTAATAATAATAATTAAACAAAATGAAAAAACTCACTTTAGTTTCATTGCTTATCGTATTGATGCTTGGAATTTCCTGCAGTAACAAGGGAGGTAGTGTTACGCTCAATATTAAAATCAAGAATAACGTTGCAAAGCAAAATATGTATCTTGAATTGGTTGAATTGGATGGCTCTGTGCCAATGATATTAGATTCAACAGTGGTAGAAAAGGGCAATAGTGAGTTGACATTGAAAGGTAGATCAATTGATCCTGAGGCAATATATAGGGTTATACTAGATGATAACAGTCGTTTTTTTCTTTTAGTACCAGATCAGAATAAAATTTCCGCTGAGTTCGATTTAGAGAAGATGGAAATTACTGAAATTAATTCCCCCGCCGGAAAAGAAATGAAGTCTTTGCTGAGTGGTTTCGATAGCAACATTGAAAAACTCAATGCAATGCGCGAGCAAGTTCAATCTCAACCAGCCATGATGGATAGCACCCGTGTTGCAATGGAAAAGGAATTTATGAAGCAACTTAATGAAACAGGAGCCTTTGTTGTAAATTTTGCAAACAATGCCAAGTCACCTGGCGTTTCATTGTATGCACTTTCTTTGGTGGGTAGTGTTTTGGGGCCTGACCAATTGATGCCCGTTCTTGAAAAATTGAAAATTAAGTATCCAGCATCAAAGAGGGTGAAAAAAATTGAAGAGTTAATTATTCTTGCATCACAAATGAATGTACCTAAAGATATCATTGGCACTGAAGCCCCTGAAATAAATTTGCCTGATATAAATGGAAAATCTTTTTCACTAAAATCCTTGAGGGGTAAATATGTCTTAATTGATTTTTGGGCTAGTTGGTGTAAACCTTGTAGAATGGAAAACCCCAATGTCGTTAAAGCATTCAATCTCTTCGCGAATAAAAACTTTACCATCCTTGGTGTTTCACTAGACAAGGAAAAGGGTCCTTGGGTAAATGCAATAAAGGATGATGGATTAACATGGAATCATGTTAGTGATTTGAAGTATTGGGATGCAGAAGTTGTTACTACATATAAGTTTGAAGGCATTCCATTCAATGTATTGATTGACCCGAAGGGAATAATAATT
>CAMBGO010000028.1 GCA_945866165.1 Chitinophaga pinensis
ATTGCGCCTTATACATATGGAGATGATAATTTCAGTGGCGCATTGTTAAGGGAAGCTCAGACAAAGACTGCTTCATATCCTGGAACAGGAATGGTTGTGATCAGTGATTTAGTAGATGATGTAACCAATATTCATCCAAATGAAAAAATAAAAGTGGCTGAACGACTTGCTAACTATGCACTTGCAGAAACATACGGTAAGGGTGGAGTTGTATATAAGAGCCCTGTTTACAAATCTCATAGCATAGAGAAAAATAAAATAAGAATTTCTTTCGACAACCTGCCAACTGGTTTGGTTTCTAGGGGTGGCGAGCCAAGAGAGTTTTTTATAGCAGGAGCCGATAACAAGTATTTTCCTGCTACTGCCAAGATTGATGGGAAAACGATTTTGGTTTCAAGTAAAGATGTAAAAGAACCTGTTGTCGTTCGATTTGGATTTACAAATACTGCCATGCCTAATTTGTTTAGTAGTGAAGGATTGCCAGTAAATTTGTTTAGGACAAAGGAGTAATAGAGAATTTGTAGACCAACTTTTAAAATATTTATCTGATTGAAATTATTTTATAATATAACATGGATAAAAGTAACCTCATCGAATTAGTAGCCAGATATAAATCTGGATATTCCCTTGAACAGCCATTTTATGTTTCTTCGGAAGTGCTTGATACTGAAATGGATTGTATCTGGAAATCATCTTGGATTTATGTTGGTAATACTGCACAGTTGCCTAAGGCCGGAGATTATTTCATATTTCGCATAATGGAGGAGGAGTTAATAATAATTAGGAGTAATAATGAAAATATTCATGCACATTATAACTCATGTACACACCGTGGATCAGCCCTTTGCACAGAACAAAGTGGGCATGTTGCAAAATTGATCTGTCCTTATCACCAATGGGTATTTGACAAGGATGGAACTTTGTTAAACGCAAGAATGATGCCGCAAGATTTTTGCCATGCAGATTACAGGTTAAGATCTGTTCATATAAAAACGATTGAAGGCTTAATTTTCATTTGTCTTAACAATGAACCACCTGATTTTGAGCCTATAAGAAATGGTTTTCATTCATATCTCAAACCCTATCAAATAAATAATTCTAAAATTGCTTCAATAAAGCGCTACTCGCTTAATGCAAATTGGAAACTTGTTGCAGAGAATTTCAGGGAATGTTATCATTGCGGTGGTGCACATCCAGAATACTGCAAAGCTGTTGTTGGTGCAAACTTAAGGGAGGATACATCGTTGATTCAAAAAGAGAAAGAATTGATATGGGCTGAAAAGGGATTGTGTACAGAGCTTGTAGAGGTAACTCCAGGAACGACAAGTTATGCAGTACGCTATCCACTTAGACAGGACGTTGAAAGCTATAGCCTAGATGGGAAAAGAGTTTCAATTCCAATGGGTTTGCATACTGATTATGATGCAGGTGTTGTCGGCCTTGTTAATTATCCAAATTTTTGGATGGATGCAGTAAGTGATTATATCTGGACAATGCGCATCATACCTGTTTCTGCATCCATTACTGATGTAGAATTTTGTTGGCTTGTTGATGAACATGCTTTAGAAGGGAAAGATTATAATCTTGATGAATTGACTAAATTTTGGGAAATAACAGGAGATCAAGATGCCAAGTTATGTGAAAATAATTTTAGGGGTATTCAAACCTCAGGGTATCAACCTGGACCTTATGCTGCTGTTGAAGACCAGGTAGTTAATTTTGTGGATTGGTGCGTAGAAAAATTACGAGTAGGATTGCAACAATAAAAATGATTGCTCCATTAATGAAAAATATTTCACCATACGGCAAATGTTTATCTGCTAGAAATCCTGTCCAGTAATTTCCTGCTATTGCACCGAGTCCATAATAAGCCGCATACAAGAGTGATTGTCCGGTTGCCATCCATTTCTTGTCAATTAGGCCGTTTACATATTCCACACATGCTACCCAAAAAAGCGACCATGATAAACCATGTAGTAATTCAATAGGGATTGCCCATTTCGGCGTGTTAACCATTGCATAAAGACATAGTCGTAATGCTAAAGCAAATACAGTTACAACCAATGTTTTTTTTATTCCCAAGCGTATAATGATTCTTGCTGAAAAATAGAAAAATGGCAATTCGCATAAGCCCTGTAAAGAAAGACCATATCCTACCAAAGAAGCACTCGCACCATTTCCTTTCATATAGAGGGAATAAAAGTTCCATATTGAAGTTCCTCCAATTGAAATAAGAACTACAGAGATTAGTAAGAATAATAACGACTTATTTTCAATCAACTCTTTAGCACCTTTAAAAAGGCTGCTTGAAGTGGAAGGAATAGGTCTATTTACTTTCAGAAACATGCTGAATATAAATACCCCAGCCATACTCATAGCGGCGATTATAAAAATCATGCTAATATGCATTCCGTCAATCACTTTCCCAGTGATGACTCCTGTGAATGCCCATCCAATAGCACCTGCAATACGAAGTGTGCCATATGAAAATGTAGGATCTTCATTGACGAGTTCTAATGAAAGGCTATCTAAAACTGGTTGAATTGTATTATAAAAAACAGACATAATCATTGTAACCACGATTATCCATACAAAAGTTCCATTGATTAAATATGCCGTATATGCTATTGTAGCAGAAGCTGATGAAAGCAGTAGAATTTTTTTATAGCCAAATCGATCAGCAAGTAAACCATACATTGGCTGTATAATGAACATCATCAATGGAGTAATACTCAAAACAAGACTTGTTTGAATACCTGTGAGGCCCTTTGAAATACAAAAATCTGCCATAACTGGAAGCCATGATGCAGTAGAGCAAAAAACTAAAAAATACAATGCGCGAAGTAGATTTGCTTTTTTCATTTCGCTGGCATTCTATTTTTCTAAAAGCAATGAACCTGCTGCTGAATCAACCATAATTGAACCATTTTTGTGAAGTTGCATTACGCTTGCTGGGAAGTCACTCGTTACAGGCTCTTCTATAGCTTTTTTAATGACTTCAGCTTTGGAACGACCGTTAGCCAATAGCAACACACGCTTTGTATTCAAGAGGTGCTCAAAACCAATGGTAATGCCTTTTTCTAGCGTCATCTGTTGATCAAAATATTTTTGTCCTACTGATGCTGTGATGGGATCAAGGGGTACTATATGTGATTTTAATTCGAATTTGGTTCCGGGTTCATTGAATCCAATATGACCATTCATACCTATTCCAACGATCATTAAATCAATGCCGCCTTTTTCTGCTATGATTTTATCCATTTTATCGCATTCATCTTGCAAGTTTGTTGCCAACGCATCAAATAGGTGATATTGAGATGAAGGGATGTTCAATGGATTGAAAATGCGTTCTTGAAAATCATAGTGACAGCTTCCTCGCATTGCAGGAGGAATGCCAATCCATTCATCCAGTCCAACATAAAAAAAACGAGTAGTGTCTATGCCTTCTAATAATGCCATCTTAACAAAGCTCTCGCAGCATAACTTTGGAGAATTTCCAGATGCCATACAAATTACAGCTGTGGGTTTTTCTTTGATAACACTGATTATTTCTTTTGCTACTTCATTTGCAAGCTCCTGTTCACTTGCGTAAACGCGTACGGTCATATTTATTTTTTTAATTAGTAAGATATGCTTTTTAGTGAAGGGTTAGATTTTTTGAGAAAATCATTGATGGTTATCAAAATAAAAAAGCATGGGTAGGTTAAACCCATGCTTTTTTAAAATTAGAAAATTTCTAATGTAAATAAATTATAGTTAATAGAACTTCGTTACACCAGGCACAGCTACTTTGTAGAATCCATCAGCATCTGGTAAAGATTGTGGAAGGGTATCCCATGTGTATGCAGATGGCTGTAGGTTCAATCCGCAATTCATTGCCTTATCCCATTCAACAACTTGCCCACTATATGTTGCCATTCTACCTAGGATGGAAGTCATGGTGCTTTTCGCGCCTTTTTCTGCATCCCAAAATTTATATTCACCTTTTGCAATGGCTGCAAAAAGTTCATCGTGTTCTGTTTGGTATGGATTATTTTCTCCCTTTTTATCAAATTGATAAATCAGTTTTCCTTTGTGGTCTCGGATATTGGCAGCGTCACAAAATATTTTTCCTTTTGTACCAATAATTAATTCGTCCACTTTTGCAGAAGTGTTTTTGATATGTCTACACTGACTATTCAAAATAGATCCATCGGCATAATGGAATTCAACAAAGTGGTGATCAAAAATTTCACCATATTCTCTTTGTTTTCTCACTTCCCTTCCGCCCATGCCTTGCGCTTTAACAGGATAGCTTCCCTTGAACCAGTTTATCACATCAATATTATGAATATGCTGTTCATTGATATGGTCACCGCAAAGCCAATTGAAATAATACCAGTTTCTCATTTGGAATTCCATTTCGGTTTGGCCTTCCTTTCTAGGATTAACCCATACGCCATCATTGTTCCACCAGGCTTGTGCCGAAGTGATATCTCCAATCAGGTCTTTACGCTTAAAAAGTTCGCGATAAGAATTTTGGTAATGCCTTTGAAGCCCCACAACAACGTTTAATTTTTTTTGTTTGGCTATTTGAGCAGCCGCAATAACCCGCTTGATTCCTTCGGGGTCGGTTGCTACTGGTTTTTCCATGAAGATGTGCTTGTTTTGATTTACCGCTTCTTCAAAGTGTATTGGCCGGAATCCCGGAGGCGTTGTGAGGATCACTACGTCTGCAAGTGCAATGGCTTTTTTATATCCGTCAAATCCAACAAACTTCCTTTCTTCTGGAACGTCAATCATGGATTGTAGGTTTCCCTTGATTCCTGAATCAGACATGTCATCAGCAGTAATACTTTTATAACAGCTATCTATGCGATCTCTGAACGCATCTGCCATAGCAACAAGCTTCACATTTTGTTTGCTCTGAAGTGCTTGTGTAGCAGCGCCAGTGCCCCTTCCACCACAACCAATAAGAGCGATTTTTATTACGTCATTGGCTCCTGAATAGAAATTGGCATTGCTTATCAATGGGGCAGCCAATGTTGCTCCTGCGATGAGTCCAGATTGTTTTACGAAATCCCTTCGACTTGCTTGGGGGGATGAAATGTTTTTTGGCATCGTTGTTGTTTTAATTGATTAATTACCTAGATACAATTTATAGAATTTTTCGGCTTCTTCAGCAGATGGTTGTTTAATTGGCTTAACAATCCTAAATCCTGCAAATGCGCCGTCTGTTAACCACCACCTGCTTTTGGGTATTTGAGGGTCTCTTTTATTCCAGGTAACATCAGAAAAATTTCGGTTTGTTACCCTTAAATTAATGGCATCATCTAAATATGATCCTCCTCTAATACTTCTAGGATACCGTTTTGTCGGAGGTATGATTGGGTCTAATGTACTATCACCAAGCTTCTTGAAATAATTTTCGTCATATTCATCAAGTGTCCACTCTGCAACATTTCCAAGCATATCATATAAGCCCCATGCATTTGGTTTTTTTTGTCCCACTACTTGGTATTTATTTTTGCTGTTATTCTTGTACCAGGCATATTGTGTTAGAAGTGCGACATCCTTTCCAAAAAAATAATTTCCGCTGCTGCCAGCTCTGCAAGCATATTCCCACTCAGCTTCTGTTGGTAGCCTAAAAAATACACCTGTCTTGAAGTATAGCCACCTGCAAAACATCATGGCTGCATCAACACTCATACTGTTCACGGGGAATCCGCCATCCTTCCCCATATTCCAGCTAAGGTCTATGTATTGGGCTGTTGGCCTTGTAACTGCGTCTAATTTTGAACCTTGCGAAGTATTTTCATCGCGATAGAAAATGTTGAATTGATCATGTGTGATTTCATATGCACCAATTGAAAAGGCAGATATATTTATATATTTGGCCGGTTTTTCATTTGCTTTATTAGATGCATTGCTTCCCATCAGAAATTTTCCTGCAGGAAGTTCTACCATGATAATCTTTTGTTCTGAACTGGGCACATTGATTATATCTTTTTTTAATGTTGTAGTTTGACTTACTCCCGATATTGCGTAGATCCCAAGCAGAAACAACGTAAAATATTTTTTCAAAGCAATCTATTTGATGCAATTTTAAGTAAATTGTAGAACGCAAAGTAACATTTCATCATTTAAATTTATTCGAAATGGAAAGAAGGGGTTTTCTAAGAAATACAGCATTGGCAGGTGCGGGCATGGTACCAACCCTGGGAGCATTTTCATCAGCTTCAGATTCAATAGCAACTGAAAAAACATTCAATCTTAATTATGCATTTCATGATGGTATGTTTGCCTCTCATGCTGGCAAGGACTTTGTTGATCAAATAAAATTCGCGTATGACCAAGGATTTCGTTCAATTGAAGACAATGGGATGATGGGAAGAAGTATAGAAGAGCAGTCAAGGATTGGAAATGCCCTTGCTAAATTGGGAATGCAAATGGGCGTATTTGTAATTACAACGGATAGCTGGCATTGGAAATTGAGTCTCACAACAGGGAAGCAAGAATTTAAAGACCTCATAGTAAAAGATTGTAAAACGGCGGTAGAGGTTGCAAAGCGGTGTAATGCAAAATGGATGACTGTAGTTCCTGGAAATTATGATCGTTCTCTCCCAATAGATATTCAAACAGCCAATGTTGTTGATGCTTTAAGACGGGGTTCTGAAATACTTGAAAAAAATGGATTGGTGATGGTACTAGAGCCGCTGAGCGATAACCCTGATCTTTTCCTGAGATATTCTGCCCAAACATACATGATTTGCAAGGCGGTCAACAGCACCGCTTGTAAAATATTATTCGACATGTATCACATGCAACGAAATGAAGGGAATATCATTGCAAACATTGACAGGTGTTGGGAAGAGATTGCCTATATCCAAATTGGGGATAATCCCGGCCGTAATGAACCTGGAACAGGAGAGATGAATTATAAAAATATTTTCAAGCATCTTTATAACAAAGGATATCGAGATATCTTGGGTATGGAACACGGGAATTCCATAAAGGGTAAAGACGGCGAATTGGCATTGATAAAGGCCTATCGTGAGGCAGATTCTTTTTTAGGTTGAACTATTCATACTGATACGTTGTTTGATTATGATGAATAGATTTAAATTATTGGTTGCTTTTTCTCTCGCTTTTCTCAGTTCCTTTTCACAGTCTACTGACTTGTTGATTCAAAAAGTTGCTGCAAAATTGGCTACCGTTAAGAGTTATGAGGCAAAGGGAACATTAAAAACCGAGGTTCCTTTCCTAAAATTACCTTTATCTGAGGTTCAAATCAGTTTTAAATTCCCGGATCGGATTGAAATTAAAAAGGATGGCGGGGTAACTGTTCTTCCAAAAGGAGGCTTAAAGGTTAGCATGAATTCACTCTTAACGGGTGGAAATTATACGTCCTTTAGCGCCGGTAGAATTATGTGGCAGGGCCGTGATTTGTTAATTGTTAAACTTGTTCCAAATGGCACAAGCTCTGATGTAGTTATATCAACTTTGTACGTGGATGAAAAGGAATTGCTGATACGAAAAGCCAATACCACTACAAAAGACAATGGCACTTATGAAATTGAAATGGAGTATGGGAAATATGCTAAGTGGGCATTACCTGATAGGGTTCAAATGAGTTTCAGCTTAAAAGACTACAAGCTGCCTAAGGGTATTACACTAGAATATGATGCTGGTATAGATGATAAGAAGAAAGATAAAAAAACTGCTACTGATAAGGGAAAGATTGAAATTAATTATTCTTCTTATTTGATCAACAAAGGATAATTAATTGATATAAGTCGCTCTACAAATTATTCATCTATTCTTTCATCCTCTACATTTGCAACTACTTGAGACGACATTCTTCTCATCGGATTTTTTCTCATTTCACTATATCCCATTCTGGTATCAAAAATTTCAATTGCCGCAAAAACAGCTGCTCTGAATGAAGATTCGTCTGCCTTGTTTTTCCCAGCAATATCAAATGCTGTTCCATGGTCAGGTGAGGTTCTAATGACTGAAAGACCTGCTGTAAAATTCGTTCCTTCCCCGAGTGCAAGTGATTTAAACGGAATCAAACCCTGGTCGTGGTACATGGCAAGAACCGCATCAAATTTTTCATGAGTTCCTCTTGCGAAAAACGCATCAGCACTATAAGGCCCCATTACAATACAATCGGATTTTCTTGAATCTAAAATAGCGGGTAATATTATTTCTTTTTCTTCTTTCCCTACCAGTCCGTGATCACCGGCATGGGGATTTAAACCCAGCACAGCTATTTTGGGTTTATCTATTCCAAAGTCTTTTTTAAGAGAATTTTTAAGTAGGTTGATTTTTTTAATGATACTTTCTTTTGAAATATTTTTTGCCACATCTCCTATTGAAACATGCTCAGTGAGTAAGCCCACTCGCATATTTTCTGCTACCATCAGCATCAGTACATCTTCCGCTTGAAATTCCTCTTTCAGATAGGGTGTATGTCCTGTAAAACTAAATTCACTGCTTTGCATGGCGTATTTATGAAGAGGGGCTGTAACGAGGGCATCAAGGCTCTTGTTTTTTAGTGCTACCACAGCTGCTTTTAGTGAAAGCACGCCATAATTTCCTCCAGTTTCATTCATTTCGCCTGGATGGATCTCTACATCTTCTTCCCAGGTTGTAAAAACATTTAGTTGCTTTGGGAGCGCCTTTGCAATTTCCTTGATGCTAGTGTAGTTGATATTGATCTCCGGCGATAACTTCTTATAAAAATTGAGTGCCTTTGTTGAAGCAAAAACTACCGGTGTACAAAAATCCATGATTCTGCTGTCGGAAAAGGTTTTGATGATTAATTCAATACCGATTCCATTTAGGTCGCCCACCGAAATCCCTACCACTGGTCTTTTTTGTGCACTCATTTTCTTTCTTTACTAATGAATGGTAAAGGTACAATGAAAACGGGGATCTTTACCGTAATTTTGGTGGGATGTATACCCTCAAAAAATCACTTGGACAACATTTTTTAAAGGACAAGGAGGTATGTGATATGATTGTTGTTGCCCTCAAGCAGCATGATTTTTCAAGATTGCTTGAAGTGGGTCCTGGTGGTGGTGCAATTACAGGTATGTTATTGGAAATTCCTTCAATTGAATTCAAGGCCATTGAGATTGACAGGGAAAAGGTTGCCTATTTGGAGTCTGCCTTCCCTTTAATCAAAGGCAAGCTAATCGAAGAAGACATTCTTGAATCACCTGTTCCATTTAATGAACCCTTTACCATGATTGGTAATTTCCCTTATAATATTTCAACTCAAATTGTGTTTAAGGTATTAGAATGGAAGGATCTTGTTGAAACGATGATTGGTATGTTTCAAAAAGAGGTCGCCATCCGTATTTGTGCATCTCCTGGAACAAAAGACTATGGTATATTAAGTGTGCTTACACAAGCGTATTATAAAACTGAATATCTTTTTGATGTCAATCCAGAAAGCTTTAATCCACCACCCAAGGTAACAAGTGGCGTTATTAAATTGAGTAAATTTGGCAATCCGTATGGTATTGATAATCATAAAAAATTAGTGATGGTGGTGAAGGCTGCATTTGGACAGCGAAGAAAGCAGCTAAGAAATCCTTTGAAACCCTATTTTGAAAAAGAAGTATTACAGGATGAAATTTTTTCGAAGAGAGCGGAACAGCTGTCAGTTCAGGATTTCGTTAACCTTGTAAAAAAATTGAAATGAAGCCGAAGGTTATAATTACGGCATACGCCCATCCATGGCTAACAGAGCAGCTCACCATTGCTGGGTTTGAAGTATATGAAAATCATTCCATCACATATAGTGAGTTGAAAAATATTATTTCTGAATACCAGGGACTCGTTCTCACCACCCGTCTGAAAATTGATAAAGAGATGTTGGATCAAGCATCAAGTCTTAGGTGGATTGGTAGATTAGGTAGCGGAATGGAGATGATTGATGTTACATATGCTCAATCAAAAAATATAGTTTGTGAAAGCAGTCCCGAAGGAAACCGAGATGCAGTAGCTGAACAATGTGTAGGGATGCTTTTGTCATTGATGCACAAAATTGTAAGTTCTTCCGAGGAGGTTAGAAATGGCATTTGGTCTCGAGATGCGAATCGGGGAACTGAATTGCGTGGTAAAAAAGTTGGCATCATTGGTTTGGGAAATACTGGAGGACGTTTTGCCGACCTTTTGTCTTCCTTTGGTGTTGAGGTATTGGCTTATGATAAATACCGTAAGGGTTATGGAGGAGGACATGTTATTGAAACGGATCTAGCGAGTATAATGGAATCTGCAGATGTTGTGAGTTTGCACCTTCCATTGAATAGCGAAACACATTATTTAGCAAATGAAATATTTTTCAAAGGATTCAATAAGGCACCGTATTTTTTAAATACCAGTAGGGGGAAGATAGTTGATACAGCGGCACTCATTAAAGCGCTTGATGAAGGGTTGGTTCGGGGAGCGGCCTTGGATGTGCTTGAAAATGAAGATTTTACTAGCTATACACCTGCTGAAAAAATACAATTGAGTAGTTTATTAAAAAGAAATAATGTGATTGTAACCCCACACATTGCTGGATACAGCCATGAAGCGCTGTTTAAAATGGCCAGTGTTTTATTGAAAAAATTGGGGATCATCTCAGAAACTTGATATTCGAAATTTCCCTACTTTTGTATACGGCAACGCTTCAGGGAATACTGGAGCGTTGCTATTTTTTTCAAGCAACACCAAAAAAAACACTATGAGTGAAGTTATATATGTAACCAAAGAGACGCTAGAGCTAATGAGGGCAGAGTTACAGCAACTAAAAACAGTTGAACGTCCTGCAGCGTCACGTGCAATTGCAGAAGCGAGGGAGAAAGGTGATCTAAAGGAAAATGCAGAGTACGATGCAGCAAAGGATGCGCAAGGCTTGCTTGAGGCAAGAATTAGCAGAATGGATGCAGAACTAGCTAATGCAAGGATAGTTGATGTATCAAGTATAGATGCCAGTAAGGTTTCAATCCTTACCAAAGTAACAATCACAAATAAGGCTACAAAAAAATCGATGACTTATCAAATAGTTTCTGAAAAGGAAGCAGATTTGAAGCAACAAAAAATTTCTGTAACCTCACCAATTGGAAAAGGCTTACTGGGAAAACGAATTGGTGATGAAGCCGAAGTAATCACTCCTAATGGCAAGATTGTTTTTTCTATTGATAACATAACTATCTGATCAATTTTTCATGGCAAGTATTTTTTCAAAAATCATCACAGGAGAAATCCCTTCTTATAAAATCGCAGAAAACGAATTGTTCTATGCGTTTCTCGATGTATTTCCACTGGTGCATGGACATACGCTTGTTGTACCCAAGAAAGAAATAGATTACTTTTTTGATCTCGAAGCAGAGGCATTGTCTTCAATACTTCAATTTGCCCAACCTATTGCAAAAGCTATTCAAGAGACTTTTCCATGCAAGCGTTGTGGAATAGCTGTTATTGGTTTGGAAGTGCCGCATGCGCATCTCCATATCGTGCCTATCAATTCAGCCGAAGACCTGAATTTCACGCGTCCCAAACTTAAGCCTACTCCAGAAGAATTATTGGATGCGCAAACCAGGATTTTGGAAAAACTGATGTTGAAATCATGAAAAATGTAAATGATGTGAGAGATACAATTTTCAAAACACTTCTAGGTGTTTTATTTGCACTAGGTACATTTGATATTTTATATTCCTTTACTGGTGCATATGCACCCTATGGTTTATTGTATCCTGCCTCACATGTTTTGTTGACAATTATTTTATTCCTTTCATTGTCGTTTATTTGGTATCGAGAGCAATGGGCTTTGTTCCTTTATGCAGGTGTTATTCTTGCTTATTTGGGAGTTGATTTTTTTGTTGGAGCATTTCATCCCGCAAAATTACTTTTGCTAGTTCCATTGCCTGCATTTCTGTATTTGTGGAAAGGCGATCAGAAAAAATAAGAGAATTCACTAGCCCTTTATCCTGCTTGGATTTTGTTTTACAAAGCTTTCCCAACTTGATTTTGATTTTACTTTATTGGGTTTGCTTGTTGTCGGCAAATGTTTTTTGATACCTTGATTGCTAAAATGATGCGCCACTGCTACTGCTAATGCATCAGAGGCATCATAGTATTTTAGGGTATGACTCAGCGGCATGATATTATTTAATATTTTCCATACCTGTTCTTTTTTTGCATTGCCATTTCCTGTGATAGATTGTTTTATTTTTTTGGGTGCATATTCTGCCACAGTAATTTTATTCATCATGGCTACTGCAATTGCAACGCCTTGCGCCCTGCCAAGCTTTAGCATACTTTGTACATTTTTTCCAAAAAATGGAGCTTCTATGGCCATTTCAGTGGGATTATATTTGTCGATCAATTCTTGTATTACCTCGTTGATTACACCCAGCCTTTCGAACATGTCTTTTTTACCATTTAGTTTCACAACGTCCATTTCCAGCATTTTCATGGTATTCCCTTTTACAGAGAGCAAGCTGTAACCCATGATGACCGTTCCTGGGTCAATGCCTAAAATTATTTTATCTTTTTTTTCCAATGAGTATATAGTTATTTGAAACCTGATCAAATTTATTGATTATTGGCCATCTATTTTGTATTTGAGTCATTTTGAAAAATCAAATAATTACAACAACGACTTCCAAACTGTTAAATTTTGCTGAATTTTAATGATAAAATAATTTTTATTGACCTTAAAAAGCAAACAATGCATTTATCTTTGCGGTATGAGGATTTTAAAAAAGGGCATGCTTGTTTTATTTTTCAGCTTTCTCTTCATCAGGTTGAGTGCAGGTAATGATTTTTGCGGTACAAGTAACCTTTGTTTTGCTGCAGGTGAGGTTGTTTCCTTTAAAATATTTTATAATCTAATTGGTTTGTATGTTGATGCTGGAAATGCATCGTTTACTGTTGAAAATACAAGATTAAATAACAAGCCTGTTTATCATGTAACGGGACTTGGAACATCAAATCCTTCGTATGATTGGATATTTAAGGTAAGAGATAAATACGAAACCTTTATTGATACAACTACATTGAAGCCCTATAAATTTTTACGGCATGTTGAGGAAGGGAAGTACCGCAAAAACGAAGCTGTTTTGTTTAATCACAGTGAAAAAAAAGCTGTTTCTACCCGGGGTACGTTTCCAATAAACGAGTGCATGCAGGATGTACTCAGCTCAATATACTATGCCCGTAATATTGATTTTTCGGAATACAAAAGCGGTGACAAGATTCCATTTTCTATGTTTCTTGATGATGAGTCACATAACTTGTACATACGTTATATAGGCAAAGAGGTAATCAAGACTAGGTATGGAAAATTCCATGCTATCAAATTCAAGCCCATGCTTGTAAAAGGAACTGTCTTTGAAGGTGGTGAAATGATGAGTGTATGGGTTTCTGATGACCCCAACCATATTCCATTGCGAATAGAGAGCCCCATTTCTGTTGGAAGTGTAAAGGTAGATATGATGGGTTATAGAAACCTACGCTATCCTCTACAATCAATGATTAGTGCGCGCTAATTATTGAATCGTTTCCAATTTAAAAACATCTTTTTTCCTAAATCCTTTTTCTGTTTTTTGCACTGTGCAACATTCATTGTTAGGGTCATGTTCAAAAAACAGGATGGTTTCATTTTGTACTGCTTCATCTAAAAAAGATTCTTTTTCAGTTAGTGTAGTCATTGGGTATATGTCATAACCCATAATATAAGGCAAGGGAATATGGGCAATAGAAGGTATTAGGTCTGCCATGTAGGCAATTGTTTTTCCATTATGATGAATGAATGGAAGCATCATTGAATCGGTGTGGCCATGAACAAATTGAATTTCAATGTTGCTGCCGAAAGCGGTTTTATTATTGTTTTTTTCTTCTATGAATTTCAACTGTCCGCTTTCCTGAATCGGTAATATATTTTCCTTGAGAAATGACGCTCGCTCCCTGGCATTTGGATGAATGGCATGTTGCCAGTGTTTCTCGGACGACCAGTATGTTGCATTCGGGAATGTTAATACCAATTCATTATCTCTTTTTGTTACTGCACCTCCGCAATGATCAAAATGCAGATGCGTTAATATAACATCTGTGATGTCACTTGCCTGTAGTCCTCTTTTCGAAATGGAATTTAAAAGTGTATCTTCTCCTTGTGGATGGTAATGACCAAAGAATTTTTCAGATTGCTTAGTTCCCATTCCCGTATCGATGAGAACATTTCTTCCATTCTCACAAACCAACATGCACCGCATTGCCCAGGTGCACAAATTATTTTCATCAGCCGGGGCTTCTTTATTCCAAAGACTTTTGGGAACCACCCCAAACATAGCACCTCCATCTAGTTTAAAAAATCCTGTATCAAGGGTGTAGATCTGCATATTTTTCTTTTGTTATTGCCTTTCTAGTATATAACAGCGAGAAAAAAGCAACTATAAAAAAACACATTAGTACCAATATGGAATTTCTGATGCTGCCGGTTAGTTCCTCGTTTCTAGCAAAAATCATCAGTCCGAGTGTTAGCGCTACTTTTTCAGTTACATCATAAAAGCTAAAATAAGATGCATTGTCTTCTGTGGGGGGTAATAGTTTTGCGTAGGTACTGCGACTCATTGTTTGAATTCCTCCCATTACCAAGCCAACCACGCCCGCAAGAAAATAGAATTGAATTTGAGTATTTACAAAATAAGCACTGATGCAAATACCAACCCATAACAATACAGCCCAAATTAATGTTGGAATATTACCAATCATTTTTGATAGCTTACTAAGTACAAGGGCGCCAAAGATAGCAACCAATTGAATGAGGATTATCGTTAATAAAAGTTTCGGTTCGTCTTCATCTTTTGGAAAAATTTCTTTTTTGCTGAAGCTGGCTGCCACAAGCATCACTGTTTGAACACCAACACTGTAAAGAAAAAATGAAAATAAAAATCTTTTTAATGCTGGTATCTGCTTTGCTTCTTGCCATACAAGTTTCAGTTCGTGGAAACCATTTACGAGAATATTCTTTTTCATTTTCTTATTGATTTCCGTGTTCGATGGAAGTGCTCTGAAAGCAATTTGTGCAAACCCAAACCACCAAAGTCCCACTAATAAAAAAGATACCCTTGCACCAATTGTTTTGTCGGTAGTATCAAGCCCAAACCATCCGGGCTTCAAAAGAATTACAAAACATATTATTTGCAGAATAACACTGCCAACATACCCATATGCATATCCCTTTGCACTTACCCTGTCTCGGTCCTGAGGATATGCAATCTCCGGTAGGTATGAATTATAAAAAACCCAGCTACTCCAGAATCCTACAGCTGCCAGTGAAAAAAACATGATTCCCCATTCTACTTTTTCTGGAGTGAAAAAAAACAATGCACTGCATGACATTGCACCCATGAGGGTAAAAAATCGCATAAAGGCTTTTTTGTTTCCCCTATAGTCTGCAATTGAGGATAGGATAGGGGATGTTATTGAGACCAATAGAAAAACGAATCCGAGCGCATAGTTCTGTAATGCAGTATTGATAATTTCTAGTCCGAAAAAATTTACATAAGATTGATCCGGATTAACCTTGTTGGTTGTAATGGCAACATAATAGGCTGGGAAGATGGTAGAAGTGATAACTAGGTTATAAGAACTATTAGCCCAATCATACATTGCCCAGGCATTTTCTGCCTTTTTGGATCCTTTCATCATGTGATTGATTTTGTTACCAAGTAAGGTAATTAAAAAAATGCAATTGTACTTTTTGTATGAATTCAAAGTTTTCCTAATAGGATAAGGATGATGAGAATGCCCCCCATCAAGATCCTATATACCCCAAACCACTTGAATCCGAATTGTTGTATGAATTGAATAAAAAAGCGAATAGCAGCCAATGCAACTACAAATGCAATGATACTCCCTAAGGCCAATGTTTGTATTCCAGAAGTATTCAGCACTTCAGGACTTTCCTTGTATATGTCATAAAGGCTTTTAACAGTAGCTGCCATCATGGTAGGCACTGCTAAAAAAAAAGAAAATTCTGCCGCTAAGGTTCTTGAGAGTTTTAATTGCATACCTCCAATGATGGTTGCAGCACTTCTGCTCAAACCGGGGAAGAGGATGGCTAGCACTTGGTAAAAGCCGATAAATAGTGCTGTTCTATTGCTAATCTCTTTTTCTTCTAGAATCTCAGGGTGCTTGAACCAGTTATCAACGAAAAGCAATACAATGCCACCTAAGAATAATATTATAGCGATGAAAATAGGTGTTTCAAGTACATTGTCTATGTGTTTTTTTAAAACTGCTCCAAATAACAACGCAGGAATGATTGCAATAAAAAGTTTTAGATAAAATAAAGGGTTTTTGAAATCTATGAATTTCTTCCAAAACAGTACAACCACTGAAAGGATTGCTCCAAGCTGAATGACGACTTCAAATAATTTTGTAAAGGCATCGTCTTCAATTTTAAAAAATGCAGATACTATAGCCATATGTCCTGTTGATGAAACAGGCAAGAATTCAGTAATTCCCTCTATTATAGCAAGGATGACGGTTTGGAAGATGCTCATCAGAATATATAAAGGAAGGCCCTTAGTTTGCTTTGTCTTTTTTCATAATGGCCACCACTTCAATGATGAACCCAAGTATGATAAGTATTGGTGCAATGGTAATCCTTGTAGTGCTGTATACCTCATCATCAGAAAATACATTTGGGTCATTACTCTTTCCGCCAGACAACAAGAATAATCCGATGATCATAACTACCGCTCCAACTGCCATCAGTTGAAGATTTGCTTTTCCGAATAAAGTATTACTATTTTTTTCCATAATAGGTTATTTTAATATAAATCGTCGAGTTTCATTTTAAGGTATTTCGTTACGCTTCGATGCGTACTGATGAAAGTAATGCTTATTCCAATAAGAATAAGAATAAAAAATAGCGTTAGCATCATTCCGACATCACGCAGCGCTTTTATTTCAGGAAGCCACCAATTTTCCACACCATAGATAATGATTGAGATGGCAGCAATGGCCAACATAGCACTCAAC